>JAHDOX010000131.1 GCA_018434645.1 Synergistales bacterium
AAGAACACCCTCCCTTTAATAGGAGTTTGAGGGACGGGTACGCTCTAAACTCCCGCGATATTATCGGAGCGTCGACTGGAGCGCCTGTTTTTCTCAAGGTCAAAGGCTCAGTCCCCATGGGCGTACAACCGGATTTCTCGCTTTTGCCCGGCGAAGCTGCCTCTATTTCTACCGGAGGGTTTCTGCCCGAAGGTTCCGACGCGGTGCTTATGATAGAAGACACATCTCTTCTGGGCAATATGCTGGAAGTCAGGCGCTCTCTTCAAAGCGGAGATAATGTTATTCTCAAGGGTGAAGAAATAAAAATCGGCGACAGGCTTTTATCCAAGGGCTCTTTACTTGATTTCCGAAGCATAAATCTTCTTTCCGCCTTCGGTTTCTCTGAAGTACCTGTTTTCAGGATTAAAATAGCCGTAATAAGTACGGGAGACGAACTGGTTCCTCCCGGAACGAAGCCTTTGCCAGCCGGGAAGATCCGTGACACGAACTCGGGTATGATTGCTTCCATCCTTCAAAATAACGGATTTTCGTGGACCTGCGAGGGTATTGTTCCCGACAATCCGTCACAGCTGAAATCCCGTGTAAAAGCTGCTCTTGAAGGAAACGACGTGGTCCTCTTAAGCGGCGGATCGTCAGTAAGCGCCAGGGATTTCACAAGCGAGGCTATAGCTTCTCTAGAAGACCCCGGTTTGATAGTCAGGGGATTGAATATCTCGCCCGGGAAACCGACCATGGTGGGCGGCAATAGGCGGAAAAGAAAATTGGCGGTCGGGTTGCCCGGCCACCCCCTTTCATGCGCAATCGTCATGTGGACGTTCGTTCTGCCCCTTATGATCTCAATGGTAACAGGTCAAATAGATACTGAAAGGAATGTTTTCAAAAAGGTGGTTCTCGAGCTTGCAAAGGACCTGTACGGCAGAACCGGCGTTGAGGAATTCTTCCCTGCCTGCCTGGAAAACGACCGCATAGTACCTGCAATAGGCAAATCCGGTTATATTGCCTCCATGGTCGAGGCGACGGGACTCGTAAGAGTGCCTGTAGACCAGGAAACCATACGAAAAGGCACTCCGACGGAGGTATGGTTATGGTAGCGTCTTTGCACCAACACATCGGCATAAATGAAATAGCCCTGCTTCTGGATGAGCTTTTCGAACCTTTGAACCGCATCGAGACAAGTGATATTTTCGATGACCGGTGTCTGGGAAGGAGGCTTCATTCCGACGTAGTATCCCTTCGTAACATCCCTCACTATCCAGCTTCCGCAGTGGACGGGTACGCCGTTAGAGCTTCAGACACTGCACATGCTTCGCCCGCACGTCCTGCCAGATTGACCGCCAAATCGGTGTATTGGGTCAACACGGGCGGCTGGGTTCCCGAACCTTGTGACGCAGTCGTAATGATAGAGGACATCACTGAAGAAGATGGTACGATTCTCCTTTCACGAGCAGTCAGCAAGGGAGCCAACATCAGACCGGTAGGCGAGGATATTTCCAGGGGACAAATAATAGGCCGCAGAAAAGAAAGGATCTCTCCATACAACAAGGCTCTTTTCGCCGCTGCCGGATACAGGCGGATTCAGGTTTTACCCCTGCCCAGGACGCTTTTCATCCCTACGGGTGACGAAATTCGTTCGCTGAAGACAATTGAGGGCGAAGGAGATCTCAGACCCGGTACGGTGCCAGAAACAAATTCACTCCTTCTTTCAGGGATTTTCAACCAGTGGGGATATCCTCTAGATGTACACCCTGACGTCCTCCCCGATGACCCCGAAGTCATCGAAAATACAGTGCACGACGCCCTCGCAGATTACGACATGATCCTTCTGGGCGCTGGCACCGCAAAGGGGAAACGTGATTACAGCGCGGAAATCATTTCCAGGGTCGGCGAACTTAACCTGAGGTGGGTCAGGATGAAACCCGGCCGCCCCGTAATACTCGGCAAAGCCTCGGGCAAGCCCTTGCTCGCCCTGCCCGGATTTCCCATGTCTACGCTGGTAGCGACGTGGGCCGTGGTCTATCCAATACTCAAACTTCTCGAAGGCAGCGGCCCTGCAAGAGAAATATCAACAACTGAAGGAATGGGGTCACTGGAAAAAATAACGACAAAGCTTTTGATGCATCATTCGTCTTCCCAGGGCATTGCCGAGTGGCTAAGGGTAAAGTGTGCAGATATCGATGGAGAAAGATACAGCTGGATAATGCCTTCAGGTTCCAGCACCATGTGGTCCATAGCAGAGGCCGACGGCTTTTCACTTCTTCCCGAAAACGCCCTGGAACATCCGAAAGGAAGCCCGCTTCAAGTATGGATGGTCAAAAAGGTTGACTGGCAGAAACGTGCTCTTTACCAGGGTTCCAACGATCCGGGGATAGAAAGACTTCCCAGCTTTGTAAAAGCCCGCGGCGCTGAGATGGTGATACGTTCCGTAGGGAGCCTGGGAGGGGTAATGGCCCTCGCCAGAGAGGAAGGGCACATGGCAGCCTGCCACTTGCTCGACCCGGCCACGGGGCAATACAATACACCGTATATTAAAGATATAAAGGGCTCGGAAAACTGGGTGAAAATACACGTATATGACAGAATTCAGGGCTTTCTGGTCAAAAAGGGCAATCCTCGAAAGATTCGAAATGTCCACGACCTTGCAAGGAAAGATATCAAGATAGTAAATCGACAATCCGGGGCCGGGACGAGGGTGTTACTTGATACACTCCTTGCTGAGGCAGGCATTTCCTGCCAATATGTCATGGGTTATGAATCTGTAGCCATAACCCATCTCGAAGCGGCGGGTCTGGTGGCCTCCGGTGCGGCTGATACGGCTTTGGCGATCAAAGCCGTCGCCGACGCAATGGACCTGGACTTCATCCCCGTAGCCGAAGAACCCTTCGAGCTTTACGTTCCCCGAAAGTTTCTCGATCATCCGGGGGTTGCCGCTTCATTGGACGCGCTCGAAGATCCTTCATGGAGGAAAGTCGTAGAAGCAATGGGAGGATACGTATGGAAAAACTGACAGATTCTCACGGGCGTAAACTTACCTATCTGCGCATCTCTATCACCGACAGATGCAATTTCCGGTGCAGATATTGTATGCCTCCCGAAGGTATAGAGTGGATACCGCACGACAGGATCATGTCTTTCGAAGACATTGAATTTCTTGTTTCGGCCCTGTTGCCTATGGGCATACGCAAGGTGCGTTTTACCGGCGGGGAACCCTTTGTCCGGCGAGGGTTCGTGCCATTTTTAAAAGACATCAGGGAACTGCATAACAAATTGGAAGTTACTGTAACTACGAACGGAACCATGTTGAAACCCTACACCGAGGATCTGCAATCCAGCGGTGTTTCCGGGATAAACATAAGCCTGGACACCCTCGACAGGGAGAAGTTCCGGTTCGTAACGCGTTCTGATGGATACGACGATGTAATCAACGGAATCAGGACTCTGGCTGAAGAAACAAGTATACCTCTAAAGATCAATACGGTACTCATAAGAAAATTCAACGACATGGAGGTAGAATCACTTATAAGGTTTGCGCGAAAAAACCGGGCCGTTATAAGGTTCATCGAGTTCATGCCGCTTGATGAAGAAGTATGGACAAAAGAGAGTTTCATTTCCTCCGACGAAATTTTCGAAAATATGCCTGGAGGCCCTGGGCAATGGATGGCTTCAACACAGGCGTCGAACAATGCTTCAGGCGGTCCGGCCAAGTATTATAAAAACAGGGAAACGGGACAGAAGATTGGCATAATCGCGGCCGTGACGAACCACTTCTGCAACAGTTGCAACAGGCTGCGGGTGACGGCAACAGGACAACTGCGAACTTGCCTGTTTGCGAAAGAAGGGGTGGAACTTCTTCCCGCCTTGAGGCGGCGTGACGAACAGGGACTCCAGAAGCTGATACGTGAAGCAGCCTTTTTGAAACCTGAAAGCTGGACAATCCTTGAAAATAGCGAACGGCACATGTCACAGATCGGGGGATAGGAGTAATGCAGGAGTTCACTCACCTGGATTCAAAGGGGCGTCCAAGGATGGTCGACGTAAGCGACAAGGACGAAACACTCAGGGAAGCCGTTGCCGAAGGATTTGTCTTCCTTCCACCTGCCGTTTGGACGGCACTGGGCTCAGGCACGACGAAAAAGGGTAACGTACTCGTAATAGCTGAAACGGCGGGAATCATGGCATGTAAAAGAACACAAGAACTTATTCCCTTGTGCCATTCCATCCGTCTGGACAGCGTATCCGTCACCTGCGTTCTCGAAGAAAAACCCAAATCGGTCCGCATCACCTGCCGCGTTTCAGCCAGGGAAGTCACTGGTGTCGAAATGGAGGCATTGACAGGTGTAACCGTCGCGGCTTTGACCGTATATGACATGTGCAAAGGCATTGACAAAGGCATGGAGATAAAAAATATAAGGCTGCTCGAGAAAAGAGGCGGCAAATCAGGGGAATACTTGGCGGAGGCCACAAAATGAAAAGCAGAATACTAAGCCTTTCCGAAAACGACAAAAAGAACAGTTTGCCCTTATCCTTCTTCCACACGGATTCAACGGGACGCACATGCGTAAACGGGCTTAATAAAAATATATTGTTAACTCCCCCGGGAGAAGACAAATGTTGCGTCGAAGGTGTTTTCGCGGTCTGTCTTTCGGCAAGCCTCTTCCCCTTGCCGGACCATGGTTTTCTCCTGATACACGAGGATGGCGCGCTTCTTGAATGCAACCTCGACGAGGAAGGGGAAACCCTGTGTGAGGTCATAAAACCCGGCTTCGCGGTCGTCTCAGGTACTGTAGAATTCTGGGAACCATTAAAAGCAGGGATACTTACGGTCAGCGACAAGGGAAGCAGGAAAGAAAGAGAGGACACTTCCGGGCCCGCCCTGGCGGAGGTGTTGAAAAATATCGGCGGAATCCCCGTCGAAAGGGCAATCGTACCCGACGATATATCGGATATCTCAACCGTGTTAAAAAAATGGACAATAGGAGAAACTCCCATGGACCTTGTGCTTACCACGGGCGGCACGGGACTATCGAACCGGGACGTCACGCCGGAGGCAATCTCGGGCCTCCCCGGGAAGGACGTACCCGGCCTTTCCGAATATATGCGGTGGAAGACCTCTGCTTTCACCCTGCGTTCCATACTCTCCAGGTCGTTGGCGAAACTGGTCGGCCAAACCTTGGTAATAGCTCTGCCCGGAAGCAGAAAAGGGGCTCTTCAATGCTTTGAATCCGTGGCCCCTGTACTCAGGCATGCCGTTGAGACGGCTTCCGGAAGAGGTGGAGAATGTGGTGGGCATTAATCCCGATGAAAGGATGGACTCCCTGGCAGTTGGGCAAAGGGTTCGTCGTTGCGTAATAATAACAGGCATGTCCGGCGGCGGGAAATCGACGGCACTACACATGCTCGAAGACAGGGGAATGTATGCCATAGACAACATTCCACCCGCACTGTTGCCTCAATTGTTCTCGGTACTCTCGCGTCACGAGGGAGCAGTCCAAAATGGGGTAGCCGCCGTTGTTGACGTTCGTGGCGATCGCCTGCTGAAAGACCTGTTTTCGGTCATCGAGATGCTGAGAAAAAAGGGCGTCTCCGTGACTGTCCTGTTTCTTGATGCGTCGGAGAAGGTGCTTTTGCAACGTTTCGAAAAGACCAGGCGAAGGCACCCGTTGGCTTCCGACATATCCATTATTGAAGCCATAGGCATCGAAAGGGTGGAATTGTCACCGATCCTTGAATGGGCTGACAGTATCATAGACACATCCGATACGGACCTCGCAGGCCTGAGGGAAAAACTCGGCTGTGAGCTGGACGTTTCCCCTGTCATCCCGATCGTCCTTTTCACATCCTTCGGTTTCAAATACGGAATACCACAGGACAGCGACTACGTCTTCGACGTACGGTTTCTGCCAAACCCCTATTACGTTTCGGAACTCAGACCGCTTTCAGGAAAATCCGAAAAAGTGCAGACTTACATGGAAAGTTTTGCCGAGACGGAAGAATTTATCGCAAAGCTACTGAACTTGCTGGAATTCGCCTTTCCACTTTATGCCAACACCGGCAAACACCAAATGCAGATAGCGATAGGGTGTACCGGCGGACGTCACCGATCGGTAGCTATCGTGGAAAAAATCGCAAGGGACTTCACTTCAGGAAAATGCATGGTCCGCCATCGCGATATCGACAAGGAGCAGGTGGGGACATAATGAACTGGTTACCCGTTTTTACTTTGGGATTGCTTTCAGGGGGAGCAATAGTCTTCATCCTTTTTTTGTTTTTGAGACAAGACCAGGAAGAAACGCTCTCCAAAAAGCAAAAAAAAGACCAGCGAACCCAAAACATCATGTTAAAGGCGGTTCAATATCGTCTGACCCAGGGGCCTGAAATAGTGGCCATCGGCGGAGGGACTGGACTTTCCACTTTGCTCGCGGGATTGAAATCCTATACACGGAATATTACGGCCGTAGTGACAGTTACCGACGAAGGCGGCAGTTCGGGACGCCTGAGGAACGAATGGGGAGTGCTACCCCCGGGAGACATCAGAAACTGCCTGGTTTCACTGGCTGAACATGACAGTTCGCTCAACAGCATACTCAATTTCCGCTTCGACAGGGGGCAACTCGCTGGCCATAACCTCGGCAACCTCATACTCCTTGCCACTACAGAACTGACCGGCGATTTCCGCCTTGCGGTAGAGGAACTGAACAAGCTGCTCGCCATTCGTGGACGAGTACTGCCCGTAACGACCGAAGCAGTCATAATCGTCGGCCAAACAATTGATGGAGCAATCATCAGGGGAGAACTGGAAATCGCGGACAAGGGGTTTAAACTCGAATCAGTCTGGATAGAACCAAAGGACGCCCGGCCCGTTCCGGATGTTATTGCCTCCCTCGATGTAGCCGACGTGGTGGTTTTGGGGCCTGGAAGCCTTTTTACAAGCATACTGCCTAACCTTCTGATAAAGGAGGTTTCGGAAAAACTTTCAAAAATACCGGCTCCAAAGGTATACATAGCCAACCTTATGACCCAGCCTGGTGAGACCGCGGGCATGAATATCCTCGACCACGTCGAGTGGGTCCGTCGAGGGCTTGGAGACTATCCTGACTACGTGATTATCAATACGGGCAAGGTCCCCGATGAATATCTGGAACCATACAGGTTAAGTGGAGCGGATGCACTGCTTCTGGACGAAAATCAGGAAGAAACGCTAAAACAAGCCGGCTGTAAAATCCTGAAGGGAGATTTCCTCAACGTCACGGTGACGGGAACCATCAGGCACAATACACAGAAACTTGCCGAAACAATAGTAAAAATAGTAAGGGAGGTCAGGGAAAACCTCTGATGGAACGCCTTACAAGCCTGCTATGGGATGAATGGACCGAGGGAGAGCCGTCTTTCGGGCACGAATCGGTGGAAATTTCGGGCATTATCTGCGGAATGTCCCGAAAAGCCGGAAAAGACGAAATGATATGCTCAAATGGCAGGTTACATGTCTTCAAGCGTCTCCGCAAAATCTGGAATTTTTCGGAATGGGCGGATGAGCTTCCTTTTTCGTCGGTTCTTCGCATTCCGAAGTCCTTCCACGGCAAGATAATCCTCAAGCTGCCTTTCTCCGTCTATGACTACGTGCTTGAGTCTTTAAAATCTCCTGCGTCCACGACAACGGAGCGAGCATGGCTCAGGGGTTTTTTCGGAGCCTGCGCCTCCTTGTATCTTCCTCGTTCAGGCTATTATCTTGTTTTCAGAAATACGAAAGATCATGAAACAGGGGCAATGGACAAGGCTGCATCTATACTTAGGCGTCAGGGGGTTCCCTTGCGACTGAGGCAAAGAAAGGGACTACGCGAATTGACCATACGGGACCAAGGAGGGATAGTCACTACCCTGACGGGGATAAATCTTTTCAGGACATCTCTTGAGCTTGAGGAAAAAGCCTTGCTGAGATCGGTACGAGACAGGGCGAACCGACTTGTAAACTGCGATGCCGCCAACATCAAAAAAACCCTCGATGCAGCTCGAACGCAGCGATCGATCGCCCTTAAACTGCTGGAGACCGGCAGGTTACAACAGCTACCTCCTGAATACCGCAATCTTGCGGAAACCAGAATAGAAAATCCAACAGCTACTTTGAAGGAACTCGGGGAGCTTTTGCAAAAACCCGTAAGCAAAAGTACGATAGAATACAGATGGAAGAGAATGAAACAAATTGCCGAAGAGTCGTGCCAATATAACGACAACGGCAGAGGGGGATGATTGCGATGTACCTTGGCAAAGCGGACGTGAACACCTTCGAGAAAGGTGCCGGCCGGGAGTTTCTCGTCTCAAACGGTCAAGGCGGTTACGGTTTCTCAACCGTAGTGGGCGCCAACACGAGAAGAGAGCACGGGTTGTTGGTTGTGAGAAAAGACCGGTCGGCCCTCTCGACTGTCCTTGTAAGCAAGGTCGAGGAAACGCTTTTCACGCGAAGCAAGAAATACCAACTTTCGACCAATCAATATAAAGATGTGGTGTATCCAGACGGATTCCGGTATATACAGGAATACGAGTCATATCCTCTTCCCAGTACGTTATTTGTCATCCACAGCACTTTGCTGAAAAAAACGGTCTTTATGCCGCGTGACTCGCATAGTACGGTCATTAGGTACGAGCTTCTCGCGAGTCCGGAATCGGTGCAGATCGAAATACGTCCCCTTTGCGCCCATCGGGGCGTGTCTACCGTCAACAGGAAGGATACTCTCGGCGACACTTTTCATGCTGAAATCAGAGACAAGGAAATGTCTGTGAACGGGAACGGCTTTCAGAGCCATATTTATGGGACCCACGGTGAATGGGAGTATAAACCTCTCTGGTTTGAAAACGTTTTTTATGCGCAAGACGAATGCGGCCAGCAGCAGGACCGACTGGAAGATCTATGGTCTCCCGGTGTACTTGTTTTTGACATGTCAGAAGGTGACATTGTATACCTGGTTGCAGGCTCTGATCCCGTCACAATGGAACCTGATGCTCTCGAAAGAATGGAAAGAGAGACGATCCAGTGGATCAAAAGCAGGACCCATGATTCCCGTATCATCGAGAAGGCCCAATTTACATCGGAACTTCTCCAAAGTGCAATGCATTGTTTTGCCAAGGACACAGAAGGTAAACCTGCCATACTGACAGGATATCCTTCTGCAAGGGAATCCGCCCGGGACACCTTTATCTCTCTACCTGGCCTTTCGATAACTTCCGGAAAGATCGAAACGGCTGTGAGAATCCTTGAAAACTGGTTGGAAAGATCAAAAGACAATAACTGGATAATGCCTTCGGAAATAGACCCTGCGACAGGCGAATGCAGGACAACCGCTGCAGATTGCGGACTTTGGTTCATTTACGCCGTCGACAAGGTGGCTGAGGCTGCGGAAAGCATTGAACTCGTCGAACGGTGGTGGCAGGACCTAAAGTTACTTGTCAAAAGGTACATGAAACCTGTACCCGAGCTGGACCTGCGTTGCGACACCGATGGACTTATTTCGGTTTCATCGGATAACCCTCAAAGACACTGGATGAATGGCTCCGTAAACGGTAAGCCGGTGGTAAGTCGCAAGGGCAAGCTCGTAGAAGTCAATTCGCTATGGTACTATGCCCTGAGAAAAATGGAACATTTCTCCGAATTACTCGGTGACGCGGATGCGCAAAAGACCTTCGGAGATCTGGCCGAATCCGTCAGAGAGTCTTTCGTTAAAGTTTTTTGGTCCGACAAGGGCTATCTGAAAGACTGGGTCGACGGTGAAGACGCGGACGACGCCTTGCGATGCAACCAGATACTTGCCGTCTCGCTCCCGGTCAGCCCCCTCGATCCCGAACGGGGGAGGTCCATTACGGAAATGTGCTGGAGAGAACTTTACACGACCTACGGCCTGAGAACTCTGGATGCCCGACATGACAAGTACAAGGGAAGGTGCGAAGGCAGAATCGATCAGAGGGAAAAGGCACGATTCAGGGGAATGGCGTGGCCGTGGATTTTGGGCCAGTTCATAACGGCCTTTCTCAAATTCAATCCGGACCGGCAGGATCTGGCATGGTGTTTTGTCAGACCTTTCAAGGCGCACATCCGCCACGGATGCCTCGGCGGGATCGCCCAGAATTGTGACGGTAGCATGCCATATTGTGCTCACGGAGACGCTCTTTCGGCGATGAGCGTGGGTGAAATACTCAGGGTGATCGACGAAGACCTGCAAAAAGAGCGCAGTTTATGACGCTGAACTGGTGTCATTACGTAAAAGATCAATTCTCACAAGTAATTCTGGATGGAGGTATGAATAACCATGAAAAAAGTACGTGTAGCCATCAACGGATTCGGCAGAATCGGGAGGCTGGCGTTAAGGGCTCTTTTTGAATACGACAAGGAAGGCTTGTTCGACATAATCGCGACCAACAGTAGAACCGACGCCGGACAGAGAGCCTATTTGTTCAAGTATGATTCTGTTCACCGCAGATTTCCTGGAACCGTCGAAACAAAAGACGACGCAATCATCATAGACGGCAGGGAAGTAAAAGTCCTGCAGGTCCCTGACATAAAGGACCTGCCGTGGAAAGACCTTGGGGTGGACGTGGTCATCGAATCTTCCAGGAAATATACCGATGCGGACAAGGCCCGGGCACATCTGGACGCAGGCGCCAAAAAAGTATTAATCTCGGCTCCCGCCAAGGGCGAGGACGCCACTATCGTTATAGGGGTCAACGAAGACATATACGACCCGAAATCACACCATATACTTTCCAATGCCTCGTGCACGACCAACTGCCTGGCCCCTGTCGTGAAGGTCCTTCACGAACGTTTCGGCATCGTAAAGGGCCTGATGACTACGGCTCATTCCTATACTAACGACCAGAAAACACTGGACGCATCGCACAAAAAACTCCATCGCGGCCGGGCCGCGGCCCTTTCTATAATTCCCACTACGACGGGAGCGGCGGCCGCCATAGGCAAGGTCATACCTGAAATCCAGGGGAAAATGAACGGAATCGCCATGCGAGTGCCAACACCCGATGTTTCAGTGGTAGACCTTGTCGTCGAGCTCGAAAAAACGGTCGATGCAAAAACCATCAACGAAACCATGAAAGAATATTCCGAAGGAGAACTCAAGGGCATCCTGGGCCACGAAACGGAAGACCTGGTATCCATGGATTTCGTGGGTGACAGCCGTTCGTCGATCTTCGCAGCTAATCACACCATGTGCATAGACAATATGGCCAAGACCCTTGCCTGGTATGACAATGAGTGGGGTTATGCCTGCAGGG
>JAHDOX010000149.1 GCA_018434645.1 Synergistales bacterium
GTGGGAGTTTCACTTGTCTCCCCCCGAGTTTGAGAAAGTCCTTCCTGAAAGCCGCAACGAAGGCTCCTCGGGGAAGCAGGCTGAGGATTTCGACCCATCCGCTTTGCATCACGCCCGAAGTGCTTGAGGAACTGCTTTCTTTCGGTGTCGATGCAGTGGAACTCGGCATAACATCCCTTGACGATAACGTGCTTCAGACGTGCCACAGGGGCTACGATGGCCGAACCGCTCTAGAACGCCTGGAATTGATCATTACTGAAGGGCTCACTACAGGGGCGCAGCTGATGACGGGACTCCCTGGTCAGACCCTGGATAGCTCGCTTAGGGACCTCGAAATCCTGGCGAGTCTCAAGGGACAAACCGGAATGCAGATCCGATTGTACCCTTGCCTCGTGTTTCCAAACACGCCGCTGGCCAATCTTTTTTACTCGGGCCGCTTTAATCCTCTTTCCACGGAAGAATGCGCCCGGCAAACAGGAGTACTGCTCGACCGTGCAAGGCAACTTGGATTCGAGATTCTGCGCGTCGGTTTGCACGAAACTGCATCGCTGAGAGAAACCGTCCTGGCCGGGCCGGCTCACCCCGCACTGGGCGAACTGGCAAGGGCGGAGGCGCTCGCGATAGCTCTTGCGCGCAACACTTCCTCCGGCCCATGGACAGTACATCAAAGGCAACGTTCCCTTCTCAGCGGTCACGGGGGGTACGGATTCCGCGCTCTTTCCAGGATAACCAGTGTACCGATAGAAAACATAAAAGAAAACATTTTATGGATATAGAAATCGCTTTCTCACGGACGCTATTGTCCTTTGACAGCGGACTTATTACAATGCAAGGACGTCTTTTGTCCGGAGGATAGAAAAAGTGCCCTCAAGAAGCAAAAAAAACGTAGACATGGGAAGCGGAAGCGTCAGCAAGGCACTCTGGAAGCTTGCCGTTCCCTCTATTTTTTCGATGCTCTTCCATACGCTGTTCCACCTCGTGGATACCGTGTTCGTGTCATGGCTCGGTGAATATTCGCTGGCCGCGATGTCACTTACTTTTCCGGTCATGTTCATTATCTTCGCGCTTATAAATGGCATCGCCGTAGGAACGACAACAACCATCAGCAACAGGCTGGGAGCCGGAGAACTGGACGAGGCCAAACGGTTCTGCAATGCTTCGCTGTTTCTTTTGATTCTTGTCTCGGTCTTGCCGATGCCTCTTCTTTTTCCAAGACTCTCCGACACCTTTTTTGACTTTCTTGGAGGCACAGGTCAGGTATTATCGGAAAGCTACCGCTACTCCTTCTGGATGATAATAGGCATACCGCCCATGGCTTTTGCATTACTTGCAGATTCCCTTTTCCGAAGCCAGGGCGATACGGTAACACCCATGAAAGCGATGATCATCGGAAACGGTGTCAACGCCCTTTTGGATCCTCTTTTCATCTTCACCTTCGGCTGGGGAATCGCCGGAGCATCCTTCGCTACCGTCGTAGGTCGAATGTTATCCCTGATTTACGTAATGAGGCGCCTGAACGCGTCGGATGAACTCAGGCCATCCCTTAAGGTCCCTGAAGGGTTGTTTTACCGGTGGAAAAGGATACTCTCAATCGGGATCCCGGTTTTTCTCTCCCAAGGGAGCATGGCTATCGGGTCGGCATCCATGAACAAAATACTTTCCCGCTACGGGGCCGGGGCTATCGGCGCATGGATGCTGGGGAACAGGGTGGAAGGCCTTGCCTTTCTTCCTGTTTTCGGACTGAACGGAGCACTGGTACCTTTTGTCGGCTACAACATAGGAAAGGGGAACTTTTACCGTATAAAGAAAGCCCTTTCAACTGCTATTATCGGTTCTTCAGTAATGATGCTTTCAATAGGTACCGTCATCTATATCTGGCCACACCCCGTGTTGGCTTTGTTCCAGCCTTCCGATGCGGTTGCAGCTATGGCAACGGCATCGATCAGGGCCTCGGCCACGGGTTATCTTTTCGCAGCCGTGGATATAACCTTATGGGGGTTCTTTCAGGGGAGCGGATATCCAGTCTACGGCATGGTCAGCCAATTCGCCCGCTCGCTGGCGGCACGAATACCTTCGGCACTGGTTTTGGCCGCCTTCTTTGGTTTGAGCGGTGTCTGGTGGTGCCAGCCGCTTTCGACGGCTTCATCGGCCCTTTTGTCGATCTTTTTTCTTTACTTCGTATTTCGGCGGATACGCGATGAAATCCACGAGAAAGCGAAAAAGGCAACCCTCACGCATGGAAAAGGCGAAGTTAATCCAGAACTTGAAGCGTTGACTAAAGCTCACGACAATTCTAAACTTGAGGCTACAAAATCTGCCTGAAAGTTTATAGACAGGAAGTGACGACTTTGGACTCGGTAGAACTACAGAAAAGGCTGCAGCAAAACCTGGAAGGAATGCCCAAAAAAGCCAGACGTGTAGTCGATTATCTTTTATCCAACATGAGGGAGGCGGCATTCAAATCCATCGGCGAAGTGGCCGAAGAGCTTCACGTCTCCAAAGCACAACTCGTAAGGGTTTCGAGGATGCTGGGTTTCGAGGGATATGCACAACTTAAGGGCGCGCTGCAGGAGGCGATACTGGAACAGGTAAACCCGGCGGCCATGCTAGCCAGGGTAACAAGCAACGGGCAGGACCTGCCACAGACCATATACAAGCTTGAGCACGCCAACCTGGACGATACATGGAACCGGATAACGCCTGAAGCAGTCGAATCATTTTGTTCCATGCTTCGTGAAGCACGAATATCCTATTGCCTTGGATGGGGTATCTCCTCCCTTGTTGCTGAATCCCTTTACATGCGACTCCGTGTCATGGGAATGCCCTCGGTCCTTCTCAAGCGTTCCAGCATGGCGCTACAGGAACAGGCACGGTCCATCGGTGAAGAGGACGTAGTAGTCGTTTGCGAACTCCCCAGCTTCGCCTTAGAGGTTACGGAGTCGGTGGCCCAGGCGTCGAAACAAGGTGCCCGTATCGTTACCATCACCGACAGCCCTGCAGCTCCCGTATGCCGTTATGCCAATCTTTCGTTCTTCGTAAGTGCTGCGAGCCCGATGTTCGGCAGCAGTATTATAGGACCGCTTTTTCTGGTTCACATACTCTCCTCTGTACTGGCCGTCAATTTGGGGGAAAAGACCAGGCAAGCCATGGAGAAGCAGGCAGAGTTCCTGCACGATGAGAGGATTTTCCATCCTGTTTTCGGTTTGAAGTACACGTAAAAGAACACACGCGGGGGTTCATGGCCCCCGCGTGTGTTTCCGGTACACTTTGGAAAAGCAAGGGAGACGCTAAAGCGCCTCCCTTGCTGCATCACAGTTCCATAGATTCGCCTATATCCAGAATCCTGACTTCTGCTGCCTCGGAAGCCTTCGCAGCAAACTCCCCGGGATCCGCCTTTATCACGTCAAAGGTGTCGTAATGCATCGGTACGACGATCCTCGGACGGATTAATTTCACTGCTCGCACGGCATCTTCTATGTCCATGGTAAAGTTCCCGCCTATTGGAAGCAGAGCCACGTCTACTGTTTCCTCCTCAAGGAGCTTCATTTCCATGGTCAGACCCGTATCGCCGGCGTGGTAAATCTTCTTGCCTTCCACCTCCAAGAGGAAGCCGCCCGGCATACCGCCGCATATCATCTGGTCGCCCTCTGTAATCCCGGAACCATGCCAGGCGGGAGTCATTTTAACCTTGCCAAAGGGGAACCTGTAAACACCTCCGACCTGCATCGGATGACATTTTGCCCCCTTTGCAGCAAGATAATGGCAGACTTCGACGGTTGCAATAACCGTTGCGCCACTGGCTTTCGCAATGTCGACGGTATCACCTATGTGGTCGCCGTGCCCATGAGTGACGAAGATATAGTTCCTGTCATTAAAAATCGACGCATCCACGGGTGCTACACCGCTGCCGCTGAGGAACGGGTCGACGATCGCCTTGAGCCCTTCTCCTTCGATCGCAAAACAGGCATGTCCAAGAAAACGGATAGAAACCATCATTATCCCTCCTCCTGTTTTTTCGATTTTCGCAACTCACGCCTTTGGTGCGTTTTCGCCTTAATTATCCCCGAACGACGGGGTTTTCAAAACCCGTGCATCCTTTGTCATTCCTTTGCTTCGCAATTTTTACCTGTTATTTTAAGAGAAGATTCGCTGTAGTGCCCTGATTCGTGCGTACTGATACCCGAAGCGACAATTTCAAAAATACTGCCGTCAGCAAGCTCGCAGGGAAATGTCTTTCCCCTGTTCGCATCTAACCACGCCGCCATGTCAGAGGTTTCTTTCCAGCCTTCCGACTTTATGGTTCCGGTAAGCCCACAGGAGCTCTCTTCGAAAAGGTACTTCCACGACGCATACAGGCAACCACCTATAATCAAACCTCTTCCTTCTCTTCTCATGGTTCCTTCTGTTCGCAGGGCAGTTTGAGCGAAAGGTGCAGCTCTTCCAGCTGCGATTCGTCCACTGAGGACGGAGCACCCGACATAAGGCACTGGGCCTTCTGGGTTTTCGGGAAGGCAATGACGTCACGTATGGACCGCTTGCCGCAAAGCAGCATGACCAGGCGGTCGAAACCCAGGGCAATCCCGCCATGCGGCGGGGTCCCGGAAGCCAGGGCGTCGAGAAGGAATCCAAACCGTTCCCTGGCTTTTTCCGGGGTGAAGGAAAGGACCTGAAAAAGCCTCTCCTGAACCGACGAGTCGTGAATCCTTATCGACCCTCCGCCTATCTCGTAACCGTTCAGAACAAGATCGTAAGCTCTGGACCTCACATCCTGCGGCTGCGTTTCAAGAAGAGGAATGTCTTCCGTCCTTGGCGCCGTAAAAGGATGGTGCAAAGCTGTCCACCGCTTTTCGTCCTCATCCCATTCGAGCAACGGGAAATCGGTAATCCAGGCGACCTTCCAGGCACGTTCGTCCACGAGATCCAGCTGTCTCGCAAGTTCGAGGCGCAGCTGGCCAAGAACCTGATTTGCCTTCATTCTGTTTTCGTCCGCGAGAAGGAGCAGAAGGTCCTCTTCTGCGATGCGCGTTTCCCGGATGAGCGAGGCGGTTTCTTCGTCGGAAAGGCGTTTGGCCAGAGGGCCCTTGAGCGCACCTTCCTTCAGTCTGAAGGGGGCTAACCCGTTGGCGCCGAGATCTTTTGCACGTGTTTCAATGTCAGATTGTTCCTTTCGGGAAAGTCGGTTTCCCCCGGGTATGCAAATCGCCTTGACCACCCCACCTTTTTCGAGGGTCCTGGCGAAGGGTTCGAATTCCGTTTCCGAGAAACAGCCTGAAAGATCCTGTATTTCAAAAGCGATCCTCAGATCGGGTTTGTCCGATCCATACCTGTCCATAGCATCCCAATAGGTGATCCTTGGGAATTTTTCCTCGAGGACGACTCCTGTCGTGGTTTCGAACAACCCACGTATATATTCTTCTATGAGCTCAAGTATGTCTTCTTCGGTGATGAAACTCATCTCGATATCCA
>JAHDOX010000075.1 GCA_018434645.1 Synergistales bacterium
TCCACTTTCACCTCCGCGTTCTTTTCGGTGATTATTCCGTTTTTTTCCGCAAGAAGCAAATCCACCAAAGACGAGATATTTACGGGTTCCTTTCTCACGGGCCGGCGCTCCATACGCGAATAGTCCAGCAGGTCGTCGATCAGCCGGTTCATCTGCCTGGTCGCTTCCCTGATCGTCAAAAGAAAACGGCGGCTTTCCTCGTCAAGGCTTTCGTAGTGCTCTTCCATGAGCAAACGGCTGTAACCGTCTATTCCCCGCAAGGGTGCCTTCAGGTCGTGGGAGACGGAAAAGGTAAAGGTCTCAAGTTCCTTGTTGCGGGCCTCCAGTTCGGCCGTACGTTCCGCGACGCGCTTTTCGAGTTCCACGTTCATCTCCCGCAATTTCCGCTCCGCTTCCTTGCGGTCGGATATGTCATGGAGTATTACGTGGAAGGCTTCCATGTCTTTGTAGGGGAAAGGTGTCGTGGATACTTCCACGTCGACGGTTTCGCCGTCAAGGCGCAGGACCTTTTGTTCGACGGTGGGAGCCTGCTGTCCTGTACGGGACATCCACTCGATTCTTTTTTGTATCTGTCCGTGATAATCAGGGTGGAAGAACTCGAAAACAGAATGGCCGGTTACGTCCTCGGGCTTTGTGCCCCCGAAAAGCTTGATGCAGGCCTCGTTGGCCAGGGCTATCCGGTTGCCGATATTTACGAAAACCGCGTTAGGCGCCTGTTCAAAGAGGCTCCTGTATCGCGCTTCGCTTTCCGCCAACGACAGTTCGGCCTCCTTTTCCCTGGTTATTTCCGTCCAGGTGCCTACAATATTTTCAGGATGTTTTTCGCTTCTTGACATCCGGACCTCTTCACGGATCCAGATCACTTTCCCGTCCTTTAGAACGAGGCGGTATTCCCGCGAGGCGTTCCCGCTTTCCATAAGGTGTTTTATATAGTCCTCGGTTTCTTTCAGGTTTTTGACAAAGGCATGGCGGTCCATCCATCCGGGTTCCAGCAACTCCTTCGGCGAGTAACCCAGTATATGTTGTACGTTCTCGCTTACCCATACGGGCCTTATGCGCCCGTCTTCTATCTTTCCCGCCCAGGTGACGGTGGGGCTTGTCCTGAGGTAATGCTCCAGATGCTGGAGGATCTTTTCCCTGCGGGCCACCTCGGCAAGCCTGGCGTCGTGCATCTCCTTCATGCGCAAAAAATGCCGTTTCGTGGCTGCGTACAGCAAAAGGGACGTCACCGCCACAAAACCCAGTCCCTTGGAGATCTCCATGAGCAGGTACCGGTCAGGATCTTTGATAATCGCAGCAAAAAACCTGCCTGAAAGAAGAATCCATATTCCCGCCACGATTGCGTAAGTAGCGGCTACTCGAAAAGCTGGTCTGGTAACGGAGTCTTTCACGGCTTTACCCTTTCTTTCACGGCACCTGTCAACAAAACGAAAATGCCAGATGACCTGCTCCCGGTCAAAACAATCCCTGCCGGTCCGCCCTTCAAAAGAACCTGTTTTAAATCATTATAGAATGTAAAGAAAGAAATGCCACGTTACAACTTCAATGGTTATGAAAAAAGCCGAAACAAACTCGAAAGTAAAACGGGCCCTTCCCCAAGGTCTTTTACAGGTGACATTTTTAACTGCAAAAACAGGGCCTCCGTGGTTTTATGCGCTGTTGCAGCAGACGAATAACCAGATATCAGAAAGTCGCAAAAACATAATGTCATGGTATTATAATAACTGGCGCAAAGGGAGGGATTTCCATGGCGGAGGTCATTGTCATAGGGGGCGGACCCGGCGGGTATGTCTCGGCGATCAGGGCTGCTCAACTAGGAAACAGCGTAAAGCTTGTCGAAAAAGATGCCATAGGCGGGACCTGCCTTAACAGAGGTTGTATTCCGACGAAAGTTCTTCTACACGCCACCGGGCTTCGCGACAGTTTTAAAAAGGCCCGGGAATACGGGTTTACCATCCAGGAACAGTCCTTCGACTGGGAAACGCTCATGCAAAGAAAAAATGACACCGTGAAACAGCTTACAGACGGAGTCCGGGCGCTCCTTGATTCATGGGGGGTCGAAGTTATAGAGGGAGAAGCTTTCTTCGAAGAGCCGAAGGTCGTTTCCGTAAGGGATGCCCGGGGCTCTTCCCACAGATTTTTCGGAGACTACTTCATCATAGCTACGGGATCAAGGCCTTCCATGCCGCCGATAGAAAGGTTAGACAGCCGGGGAGTACTGACGAGCGACGAAGCCATGAATATCGAAAGGGTTCCTTCTTCCATGCTCATCGTAGGCGGTGGGGTAATAGGAATCGAGTTCGCGACGCTTTTTTCCGGCCTGGGGACCACCGTAACCGTGGTGGAGTTTTTGCCCCGTATCTTGTCCACCGTAGACGAAGAAATGGCCTATATGGTGCATGAAAGCTTGTCTTCAAAAGGAGTTGCGATTCATGTCGCCGCCAGGGTGGCGAAAATAGAGGGAAAGGGAAGCTCCCTGACGGTGACCTTTGAAGATAAAAACGGAAAAAGCACGACCGTCGAGGTCGAAAAGGTATTGCTCGCTGCGGGACGTACCCCGAATACGGAGATCCTCGACCTGGAACGTACAGGCATCAATGTCGAGCGCGGCCGCATCGTCGTGGATAAACATATGAGAACCAGCCTGCCCCACATCTATGCCATAGGCGACTGCGCGTCGCCCTATATGCTTGCTCACGTGGCGATGGCCGAAGGAGAGACGGCGGCAGCGAACATCGGGGGACAGGACCTGGAAATGGATTATACCGTTGTTCCTTCCTGCATCTTTACGTCCCCGGAGCTGGCGTCGGTCGGGTTGTCCGAGTCTGAATGCCGAAAGGCGGGTATTTCCGTGAAAACGGGTCGGTTCCCGATGGAAGGAAACGGGAGGGCGCTGACTCTGGGCGAAGCCGGGGGGATGGTAAAGATCGTGGCCGACTCGAGATACGAAAGGGTTTTGGGCGTGCACGTCCTGGGCCCCAATGCGACGGAACTCATATCAACGGCCTGCATGGCCATGAAGCTCGAAGCCTCTGCCGACGAGATATCGGACATGATTTTCGCTCATCCGACGATAGGGGAAGCATTGAAGGAAGCGTCCCTGTCGCTTCAGGGAAGAGCCATTCACCTCCCGAAAGGTTGATGAAAAATGGCTGACGCTTTCCCGGAATGGCTGAAAATACCGGCTCCAGACGAAAGCGCTTTAAAGGAAATGCAGGACGTCATAAAGGGCCTTTCGCTCCATACGGTGTGTGAAGAGGCAAATTGCCCAAATGTCGGAGAGTGTTTCAAGTCTCGCACAGCCACTTTCTTGCTGATGGGAAAGGTTTGCACACGCAACTGCAGTTTTTGCGCCGTAAGCCACGGAAGGCCCCTGCCGTTGGATCCCGGTGAGCCTCGAAAGGTGGCGGAGGCTTGCCTTGCCCTCAGACTGGGGTACGTTGTTTTGACGTGCGTCACCAGGGACGACCTGGCCGATGGAGGAGCCGCGCACATGGCCTCGGTTATAAGGGAAGTAAAGAAGCAAAACCCCGGGACCAAAGTCGAATTACTCGTCTCGGACCTGGCCGGCAACCGGGAGGCACTGGAAACGCTGCTCGATGCCCCACTGGACGTTCTCGCCCACAACATGGAAACAGTGCCGTCCCTTTATAAATCGGTGCGGCCGGGGGCCGTATACGAGAGGAGCCTGGCCCTTCTTGAAAACGCCAGAAAATCGGCTCCTGCTTTAGTGACCAAATCGGGACTGATGCTCGGTCTGGGCGAAAGCACCGACGAGGTGGAAGAAGTCATGAAAGACCTCTCGAAAGCGGGATGTGATGTACTCACCCTGGGACAATACCTGCAGCCGTCACCGGACCATTTCCCGGTGAAAGAATACGTGACGCCGGAGAAATACGAAGCCTGCGAAAGGAAAGCCTATGAACTAGGATTCAGGCTCGTGGTGGCTGGTCCTTTGGTGAGGAGCTCCTATATGGCCGGTTCATACGTCTGAAGGTTCAAAAAAAGGGGGTGATCAAAAAAAGAGCCGTGAGAGTGGGTCAGTTTAAAGACTCGAGAGGACAAGCGAAAAGGAGGTAGTGCTCATGGCTGTCGAAAAGGAAAAACTGAACTGGATGTACAGGAACATGCTCACCATAAGAAACTTCGAGGAAAGAGTGGCCGAGCTTTTTGCCGCCGGTAAATGCTTCGGCTTTGTCCACCTTTACGTGGGCGAGGAAGCGGTAGCCACGGGGGTATGCGCGAACCTGCGCAAGGAAGATTACATCACCAGCACGCACAGGGGTCACGGTCACCTGATCTCAAAAGGCGGAGATCTCAATCTGATGATGGCGGAACTTTTTGGAAGACGCACGGGCTACTGCAAGGGCAAAGGCGGATCCATGCACATCGCCGACGTCGAGCTCGGGATTTTGGGAGCCAACGGGATAGTAGGCGGAGGATTCCCTGCAGCGGTCGGAGCAGGCTTTACGGCGAAGTACAAGGGCACCGACCACGTAGTCGCCTGCTTTTTCGGAGACGGCGCGTCGAACCAGGGCACCTTTCATGAGGCCTTGAACATGGCGTCCATTTGGAAGCTTCCCGTAGTGTTCGTCAACGAAAACAACTTTTACGGCATTTCCCTGTCGCAAAAAAGATCGATGAACATTCCCGATGTGGCCGCCAGGGCGGCGTCCTATAACATCCCCGGTGTCGTGGTTGACGGAAACGACGTTCTGGCCGTCTACGAGGCCGTCCAGGAGGCCGTAAAGCGCGCAAGATCAGGCGAAGGACCGACACTGGTTGAGTGCAAGACCTATCGTTACAGGGGGCACTTCGAAGGCGATCCCACGGTCTACAGAACGGAGGAAGAAGTCCGGGAATGGAAGAAGAAAGACCCGATCCCCCGCTTCGAGACCAGGCTCTCCCAGATGGGGATCATGACGGAAGACCAAATGAAGCAACTCCGGGATGAAATATCCAACCAGATCGAAGAAGCCGTGAAATTCGCCGATGAAAGCCCCTGGCCGTCTCCGGAAGAAGTTTTGGATGACGTGTACGCGTGAGCCGGGAGGAGATGCAGATGAGAAAACTAACGATTCGAGCCGCGATAAATGAGGCCCTCCGCCAGGAGATGAAGCGCGATCCGGACGTGTACGTTCTTGGCGAGGATGTCGGCGTTTTCGGCGGCTGCTTCGGCGTCACTGCCGGGCTTATAGACGAATTCGGACCCGAACGTGTGATCGATACGCCAATCACCGAAAGCGCCATAGTCGGCAGTGCCGTCGGCGCGGCTGCGACGGGACTGCGGCCGGTGGCAGAGTTAATGTTCATGGATTTCGTCGGGGTAACCCTGGACCAGATATTTAACCAGGCCGCCAAGATGCGCTATATGTTCGGGGGAAAGGCGACAATTCCGATGGTCATAAGGACGGCCTGCGGTGCGGGCGGGTCAGCTGCGGCCCAGCACTCCCAGTCTCTGGAAGCCTGGTTCATGCACGTTCCCGGACTTAAGGTGGTTGCGCCCTCCACGTCCTATGACGCTAAGGGGCTTTTGGTCAGTTCCATAAGGGATGACAACCCGGTGATCTTCGTCGAGCACAAGTTCATATACGACATGGAGGGTGAGGTCCCCGAGGACCTTTACACGGTGCCTCTCGGCAAGGCAGACGTCAAAAGGGAAGGAAGCGACGTGACGGTCATTGCCACGATGGCCATGGTCCACAGGGCACTGGAAGCAGCGGAAGAGCTCTCTAAAGAGGGAGTAAGTGTCGAGGTTGTAGACCCGAGGACGTTGCAGCCTCTGGACAACGAGACGATAATCGAATCAATCAAAAAAACCCATAAAGTGGTTATAGTCCACGAGGCGGTCAAGTTCGCGGGCCCGGGCGCCGAGATCGCAGCCATGATAGCAGACGAAGCATTTGATTACCTGGACGCCCCCGTAAAGCGGGTGGCGGCACCGTTTACACCGGTACCCTTCAGCCCGGTACTCGAAAAAGAGTACATACCCGGCAAGGAAAAGATAATCAACGCAGTGAAAGAATTGACAGCATAACTAAAGTCGGGGACGCCTTGGCGGTCCTTGCCTCAAGGCGCCCCCTCTTTACATGTTGATCCGGTCCGAAAGGGGAATCGATATTCTTGGCTCTGGTTGGGATCATCGCCAATCCTGCTTCAGGCAAAGACATAAGAAGGCTCGTCGCCCACGGTTCGGTCTTCGATAATATCGAAAAGGTAAACATCGTGAGGCGCATTCTGTTGGGATTGCAGGCTGTCGGGGCAGACAAGGTTCTTTACATGCCCGATTATTTTGGCATAGTTCCCAGGGCAGTGGAAAACGTTCACCTGAAGATGAGCGTGGAACCCCTGGACATGTATTGCGAAGGAACGCAGGAAGATTCCACCCTGGCCGCCAGGCTGCTGGCCGAAGAAGGTGCCCGCTGCCTTGTGGTGCTGGGCGGCGACGGTACCAACAGAGCTGTCGCCAAAGGCAGTGTTTCCGTTCCCTTCATGTCCGTATCCACAGGAACAAACAATATCTTCCCCTGTATGGTCGAAGGGACGATCGCGGGCATGGCCGCCGGTTTCGTGGCTACAGGTCTCGTCCCCGTCGAAGACGTGACCTTCCCCGCGAAACGCCTCGATGTAATGATCGACGGCGAGGCAGTGGATCTTGCCCTGGTGGATGTCGCTCTTTACGACGACATATTTTTGGGCTCAAAGGCTATATGGGATATGGATAGGGTTAAAGAGTTGGTGTTGACCCAGGCCAAGCCGAGCAATATAGGGTTGTCTTCTGTTGGTGGCATGGTCATCGACAGGCCCATGCCGCAGGAAAAGGGGCTTCACGTACTGTTGGGGCCGTCCGATTCCGACGAGGGTTTCGTAGTAACAGCGCCGGTGGCGCCAGGACTTATAAAACCCGTCCGGGTGCTCGAGGTTAACGAAATCTCTCTTGGGGAAGAGGTAAGTTTTGATTTGAGCCCGGCTGTAATCGCCCTGGACGGCGAGAGGGAGGTTGAAGTCCTGCCGGGCAAAAAGGTTTCGGTGCGCCTGAACGAAAACGGCCCCCGTGTCGTGGATATAGAGATGACCATGTGGCTTGCCGTTAGGAATAAAGCCTGGTCGCCCGCAGCAAACGAGGAGGTGAGCTTTTATGGCAGTAGTGGTCACAATGCCTAAACTCGGACTTACCATGACATCCGGCTCCGTCGCCAAATGGCATAAAACCGAAGGTGACAAGGTTGAAAAGGGAGAGGTAATCCTGGAAGTCGCGACGGAGAAGATAACCTACAAGGTAGAGGCCACAGAAAATGGCGTCTTGAGAAAGATCCTGGTGCAGCCGGGCGTAAACGTGCCGATAGGAACGCCCCTTGCGGTAGTTGCAGGGCCCGACGAAGATATAAGTCACCTGCTTGAAGAAACGCCCGCCCCTGCCGAACCCGAAAAGCAAGCCAAAGAGGAAGCCCCGCCTCAGGTGGAAGAGGCCAAACCAACGGGAGAAAAAGTGCCCGTAAAAGCCACGCATATAGCAAAAAAAATAGCGAAAGAACACGGCATAGACCTTTCGATTGTTACAGGTACCGGCCCGGGAGGCAGGATCGTGGAAAAAGATGTCCTGGATTTTATTGAAAGCCGAAAGAAAGCCCCGACCGCCCAACCGGCGCCTAAACCCGGGGTTGGTGCGCCA
>JAHDOX010000125.1 GCA_018434645.1 Synergistales bacterium
CACTGGTTGCAATGCATGTACCTCTGGTATGTATCTAAACAATCCAGGCGACAATTCTTCCATCCTTCTTGCCACAAGATACACTTCAAGGGGATAAGTTGCGCCTGCCGACGGAGCGGTTCTATAGCCTCTTTTGAAATCGGTTATACCTTGTGAGGCCCAAAGCAATTGCCCCGCATCTGCAAGAGACAGCGGCTTTCCTGTATATTTCCTGCAGGAACGTCTACCGGAGAGCGCAGCAGTAAGAGAGAAGCTTCCTGCCCTGTCTGGTTTCGGCAGGAGGATCGTTTCATCTTTTCCGGCAACGTCCTGCCCTTCTATTTTCACAAAAGCTTCCGAGGATTTTGCCATAAGCACTGCTAGCATTATGACAATGGCAAAAACTATCGCCAAAGCAAGTAAAGTCCTTGCAACCATAACTTGCATGACACGACACCTCTCCTCCGGTTCAAACCACTTGTTTCCTGTCCCGAAAGGTTGTTTCAGCATGCTATAATGCGCGTGAAATGGCCGACTACTCAATATTTCTCAAGGAATTGCACGACTGCAAGATTTTGGGCATCAACCCTCCGGTGATGGATTTTGCCTTTTTCGACCTGTGGGCAAAGCCGCTTGGATTGCTTTACATACTCGATTCATTGCGCCGGGAGGGGAATGACGTTCACCTGATCGATTGTATCAGCGAAGCAGGAGGGAAACCGAAAAGCTTTGGAAAGACGGCACCCGCGAAAAAGCCCGCTCCCAAGCCGGACGTTTATAAAAGCATCCCACGCAGGTTTTACCACTTCGGGATCGAAAAAGAAACCTTCAGGCACAGGTTGATTGAAAGTGGCGAACCCGACCTGGTATTGGTTACCTCAATGATGACTTATTGGTACCCTGGTGTCTACTGGGCAATTTCCCTTATCCGCGAGATATTCCCAAAAGTCCCGGTCATGCTCGGCGGAATTTACGCGCGTCTTTGCCCGGAGCATGCAGCTTTGAGCGGTGCCGACATGATCCAGACCGTTCCCTTGAATCTCGAGTTTTCCCTGCCGGCTGTGGACCTTTACTCGAGGCTTTCATATGCGGTAACCATGACCTCGTTCGGCTGTCCATTTAACTGTGGATATTGCGCTTCTTCAATACTGCAACCCAGTTACAAAATGAGAAAAATTGAGGAGGTTATAGCCGAAATAGATTACCAAACAAGGTGCAGCCATGTTCGTGACGTTGCCTTTTATGATGATGCACTTCTTTTCGGCAAATTTTCACATTTCTACCCTCTTTGTGAAAAGTTAATAGAAAACTTTCCGGGCATAAGGTTTCACACACCGAACGGTCTCCATGTACGCATGATAGACGCCTGTTGCGCACACCTTTTGAGGCGGACCGGATTCTCGACTATAAGACTCAGCTTCGAAGGAACCGATAGAACCCTCAAAAAAGCGCAAGGCGAAAAAACCGATCTGGATTCTCTCGCTGGTGCAGTAGAAAACCTGAGGATCGCTGGTTTCTCCGATGACGAAATCGAGACCTATGTCCTTATAGGTCTTCCGGGGCAAAGTTTCGAGGAAATGGAAGCCAACATACGCACAGTAAAAGACCTTGGCGTACGGGTCAAGACAGCGCAATTTTCGCCTATTCCGGGTACCGAGGTTTTCGAGGAAATAACTAGGGCCCTTCCCGAAATCCGGAAAGAGCCCCTTTTGCACAACAACACAATATTTTCTTCATATGTTTTGAAAATATTGGAACCAAGCGAATTGCAATCCCTGAAAGATCTGGCGCGGTCTACCTGAAATCAACCGGTTTTTCCCCTTGATCTTGTCCGTCCTTTTGTTCCATTGTCTTTATAAAACAGATGAAATTTTTTCGGGATCGCGGACGAAGACACTACCGGGAATCCTGGAACACAAAAAACCGGTCCTCTAGGACCGGTTTTTATTTCGAAGTGGCGCGCCGGACAGGATTCGAACCCGTAACCTTCGGATCCGTAGTCCGATGCTCTATCCAATTGAGCTACCGGCGCGCAAGGCTTTATTCCTTGGCGGTGGGACAGGGATTCGAACCCTGGAAGGAGGTTTTGGCCCCCTTACTCGCTTAGCAGGCGAGTGCCTTCAGCCACTCGGCCATCCCACCCTGTTTCATGCGGGCTCTATTCTATGCACCCTCAATCACTCTGTCAAGGCGTTTTCGCCTTCTGTCTTTTCTCCGGCCTGGCTCTGGCCCTGATCGCCGCTTCCTTCAGATTGAGCGTCTTCATCCCCGGAAACCGGCGATTCCGGAATAGCGAAATATTCTTCGTCAAGAATTTTTATTTCGGCCCTTTTGAGCAGTTCATCAAAGAATTCACTCTCATTTTGTTGCATCTTTTCTCTTTCCAGGATACGCACAACGTCACCGCTCACTTCATCGAACGAAAATGTCCTGGGTTCCACTTTGGAGCGTTTAGCGAGAATTATCACGTTCCCTTGTCCAAATTCCACCGGGCCGCCTATTTCTCCTATTTCTAGTTCTGCGAAATCTTTGAGTTCTTCCGTTTGCAGCTCCCACTCAGCCAAAAATACGGGATCATCCAGTGGGGTCCATTCCAGGAGGTCTTCTTCACTGTAGCTTTCGAGTACTTCGTCCCAGCTTTCTCCGACAGAGATGCGTTCCTTCGCATTTTGAGCGACTTCCAAAGATGCAAACCGTCCATAGGTAACCTCGTAACCTGCGGGCTGGCTGAAGAAGAAGTCTTTGGTTTGCTCGAAAAATTCCATTGCTTCTTCATCGGAAACGGTGGCATCCTGTGTTACCTGGTCGATCAATTTTTGCTGGGCCAGTCTTAAGCCTATTTCTTCGCGCAGGTCTTTCATGCGGATTTTGTTATTCTCCATATATTGCTGAAAGGCTTCTTTGGTGGGGAACTGGTCTTCGATCCGTTTTACCGCTTCATCCACTTCTGACTCTTCGACCGTTATACCTCTCGCCACGGTTTCCTTCTTCAACTCTTCGTATATGGCCATATTTTCCAACACAGATTTCCGCATCTGTACGATGGTCTTTTGTGTTAAATCCATGGAGCGGCTTTGTTCAGCCATATTACGGACACCTATGTCGATATTTGACCTCATGACCTTTTTCCCATCAATCGTTGCTACGGCGTAATCACCCTGCCTGTCGCTTTGGCCGCCACCGTTACCCCGCATCAAATAGACACCAACAGTAGACAGTACAAAAACTATTACTATTATCAGCATAATAGATCTTGTCTTGGTTCTGAGAGTGCGCATCAGCACAATAAATCGTCCTCCTTCAAGACTTCTCGGCCTTTATTGACTCCAAGGCAGCGCATCATATCATACGTAGAGTCCCTTCAGCTGTCAAAATTCACATCTCGGCAAAGGAAACTCCCGATTTAGTCTGGACCTTCAGTGGAACCGACAATTCCACGGCCGACTCCATTACCTCTTTCAGTTTTATTTCTGTTTCCGTGGCATGACCTTTATCGACTTCACATATTAGTGAATCATGAACCTGCAGAACCAGTTCGGGATAACCACCGGCTTCAGCAAAGGATTCGTCGAGCTTTATCATGGCAAGCCTGGCGATGTCGGCAGCACTGCCCTGTATGGGCGTGTTGATGGCAACTCTTTTCAGGGCGTTGTTCCCCCTGCCATCGACTGTCGTTACTTCTTCGAGAGGACGCCTGCGACCAAAAATAGTCTCCGTATATCCCTTGTTTCGAGCCTCTTCGGCACTTCTTTCCAGAAATTCCCTGACGCGGGGGAAAGCCGAGAAATATCGCTCTATCAGTTCGGACGCCTCTTGTCTGCTTATCCCGAGGCGCTGTGAAAGTCCATATTGTCCCATACCATACAGTAGCCCGAAGTTAACCATTTTTGCCACACGTCTTTGCTCGGCTGAAACTTCACCCCCGGAGTCTCCCATTATCCACCTTGCAGTCTCGCTATGAATGTCCCGATTCTCGGCAAAGGCCTCCAACAGTTTTTCTTCCCCTGACATATGCGCAAGCACTCTCAACTCTATCTGCGAATAATCCCCTGCCACAAAGACCCTACCCGGATCATGGGGAATAAACGCTTCACGCACCCTGCCAGCCCATGTACCGTAAGCAGGAAGATTTTGAAGGTTCGGTTCCCTGCTGCTTAGCCTCCCCGTTCCCGTCACTGTATGTTCGAGAATCGTATGTACGCAACCGCTGTCCGCATCGACGCTTCTCAGAAGGACCTGCACAAATCCCGTCAAAACTTTGGTTATTTCCCTGTGTTCCAGCAAAAGGCCCGGCAAGCCGTCGGAGCCCATCGGCAGTGATGCCAGTTCTTCAAGAACACTGACGTCGGTGGAGTAACCAGTTTTGGTTTTTTTGACTGGAGGATACCCAAGGTGTTCAAAAAGCAGCCAGCTCACCTGCCTTGGCGAATTGAGGTTTATATGCGCCCCGGCCGTTTTGTCTATCTTTTCCTGTATCTTTTTTATTCTCACTCCAAGCTCTTCTTCAAGCTTTTCCAGCCTCTCGCAATCAAGCCTGATCCCGTATGTTTCCATTGAAGCCAGAACGGGGGACAGTGGAACATCAATTTCGTTCATAACCTTTTTAAGTCCCTGTTGCTTTAGCTTTGGTTCTATTTCACACCAGGCCTCATAAAGACGATTGCATACCTGTGACCCGTCCATGTCGTAAGTTATGCCCAGGGAGTGATCTCCCTTGTCAGGATGTATCAGATAATGTGCGATCTTTGCGTCCCAGACTTTGTTCATGATGTTCCTGAACGAGGGTTCAGCAACACAAAGCTCCTTGAACCCCGAAAGGACGATCCCTTCCGGCAACCCCTTTTCCACTGCCTTGATAAATCCCTCTGCTCCAATATTTGAAATGTCAGCAAACCTTCCGTCGGACAGTCCTGTAAAAAGCCTTTCGATAACAAAGCCCTTTCGATATTTCCCCTCACCACGCCAAGCCAAAAATAGGGGGCCTTGACTTTCTATGATTTCACCCGCCGTGACTTCAGAACCGGTGAAAGCTACCCTGTTTTTCATTGAAACATATTCTTCTTCGATCGCATCAAGGTTGAAATGTTCCGCCAGCTTTTTTAAAGCAAACCTGTCGCAAAGCCTCTTGAGCCTTTTCAGATCTTTTTCTTTTCTGAAAAGGTCTTCGGGAGCCAGGGGGGATTCCAGTCTCAGTCTTATGAGGTCTCGCGCGGTTAATACTTGGTTCTTTTGATCTTCCAGTGCTTTCCGGACCCCAGGTTTCAACTCGTTCAGGGCTTCGTAAATTCCTTCCAGGTTTCCATAATCAGCCAGGAGAGATTTTGCCGTTTTCTCCCCTATCCCTCGTACGCCGGGGATATTATCCGATTTGTCACCCAACAGGGCCAGGTAATCGGCCATGGCTTCGGGTTCGAAACCATATTCCTCTAGGAAACGTTCCCTGTCGTAGATCTTGAAGGTGCTTACACCCTTTACCGGGCGCATAACGCGAATACCATGGGACAGCAATTGCAGCATGTCCTTGTCTGCCGTAAGGATAAGGACGTCGTGTCCTTCTTCTTTAGCTTTTTTTGCCGTAGCCGCTATTACGTCGTCGGCCTCTACACCCTCTCGCTCGTAGACCGTAAATCCCATGGCCTCGGCGATGTCTTTTATGGCGGGTAACTGCTCTTTAAATGGCTCGGGGGCAGGCTGACGATTTTCCTTGTATTCGCTGAATGCCACGTGCCGGAAGGTAGGGCCTGCGGCATCGAAGATGATGCCCACCATCTTTGGATCATTTTCATCGAGTGCTTTTAGAAACATATTGACGAATCCAAGGATCGCCTGCGTCGGTGAACCATCGGGCGCGTTAAGTTCCGGAAGAGCGTAAAAAGCCCTGTAGGCCAGGCCATGTCCGTCTACGAGAAGGGCCAGATTGTCGTTCAAAATTCTCACTCCTTTGATTTCCACCTGCGGACATAATACTATCACTCGAGGCACTTATAGATCAGACATCCCGCTTCAAGAAAATTTAAACGGTAAAAAACATGAAAGGGTGAATAATAGTGAAAGGAGATGTTCGGGTTCGTTTTGCACCAAGCCCCACAGGAGCGCTTCATATAGGCGGAGCCCATACTGCTTTGTTTAACTGGCTCTGGGCAAGGAAAAACGGCGGGACTTTCGTACTTCGCATTGAGGATACAGACAGGGCCAGATCTACAAAAGAATACGAAGAAACCATCATGAAAGGCCTCCGGTGGCTTGGTCTTGACTGGGACGAAGGCCCTGTCACAGGTGGTCCTTGCGGACCTTATCGCCAATCGGA
>JAHDOX010000048.1 GCA_018434645.1 Synergistales bacterium
GGTACAAGCGATAACTATAAAGCGTATTCCTGAAATTGACAGGAGCAAATGTGTCAAATGCCTTTGTTGCCATGAAATGTGCCCCGAAGGAGCCATGACTGTGAAAGAGAACTTGTTGCTCGGGACGTTGCGTAAAATTTCGCGAACCGGTACCTGGTAAAAAAGGGAGATCTTCCGTCCTTTTTTATGACGGATAGATCTCCCGAAAAAACCAGAAGTTTTTTGTTAAAGCCTTATTCCTGCTCCTTGATCCTCTCAAGGACCATCTTGTAGCCGTCCGCCCCGTATTCGAGGAACTTCTTCACACGGCTTATCGTGGCAGTGCTGGCGCCAGTTTGCTGCGCTATTTGCGGGTAGGTATAACCTTCGCTCAAAAGCCGTGCTACTTCCAGTCGCTGAGCCAGAGCCCTGATTTCACCGATCGTGGCGATATCCTCCAGGAAACAGTAGACTTCTTCAACCGTTTCCAGAGATAGAATCCCTTTGCAAAGTTGATCGGTAAGTCTGTCTTTCCATTTTTCTGCCATGAACAATCTCCTCCTTATGGCTGAAACTTTTTTTTTGCGTGCTTTAGCATATTCTAGCATTGCTGTTACGGGATAACAAGCATCCCACCCGAGGCATTTTACCAGATTTTATTAAGGAAGCCCTCCCGCTTGACGGCTTCCGGGACGGTGCATATAATAATGTCCGCCGGCCGGGCTGGCGGAAACGGTAGACGCACGGGACTTAAAATCCTGTGGACGGAAGTCCATGCGGGTTCGATTCCCGCGCCCGGCACCAAGACAGCGACAAGGCCTTTATCGCGGGGTGGAGCAGTCAGGAAGCTCGTCGGGCTCATAACCCGAAGGTCGCAGGTTCAAATCCTGCCCCCGCAACCAAAACGGCGGTGTAGCTCAGTTGGCGAGAGCATGCGGTTCATACCCGCAGTGTCAGTGGTTCGATTCCACTCACCGCCACCATTTTTAAAAAACCGGAAACCGGAAAACGGAAGGTTGTTGCCTTCGCCTTCCGATTTTTGTTTTATATTAGATCGAAAGCAAATCGCGGGGTGGAGCAGTCAGGAAGCTCGTCGGGCTCATAACCCGAAGGTCGCAGGTTCAAATCCTGCCCCCGCAACCAGACATCAGAGTGGTCGGGTTTTTTGAAAGGCCTGAGCACGTAAACACAATAAATCTGAAACATGTCGTAAAATGGAGGCGGGAGCTTCGCTCCCGCTGTTTTGTTCTTTAAGGTGCGGGAATTTGTAAAAACGGGGTTGCTTTTTGTGGATGAAAGGCTTTTGATTGCTGCCCTGAAGAGGGCGGGAAAACGCCAGGGGTGGTATGGCGAATCGCAAAAGTTGGTTGCAGCCGTTTCCGGCGGAAGCGATTCGGTCTGCATGCTTTGGCTGTTGATGAAAGTCATGCCTGCAGAAAACCTGCTCGTGGCTCACGTAAACCACGGAATCCGAGCTGAAGCCGCAAACAGGGATGAGGAATTCGTAGGAAATCTGGCTAGGGAATGGAAACTGGCCTTTACGAGTGTGACCTTCGATGTGCCGCGGGGAAAAAATAAAGGAGAAAGTATTGAGGAAGCCGGCAGGCGGCTTCGATATGGTTTCCTAGAGGAATGTGCCGAACGTTTCGGAGCCGATTGGATCGCCGTAGGCCATACTGCGGATGACCAGGTGGAAACGATACTGCACAATATATTCAGGGGCTGCGGCATACGTGGCCTTGCAGGCATACCGGAAAAACGCGGGAAAATAGTCCGCCCTGTCATAGAAATGAGACGCCTCGATCTTATGGAATTTCTCAAAGCCCGTAAAATTCCGTGGATGACGGACGACACCAACAAGGATACATCTTACCTGAGAAACCGGATACGGCACGAGCTGATTCCGTATCTTGAGGATTCATACAACAAAAAGATCGGCGAGCACTTGCTCGGCCTGGCCGAGGACGCACGCAAGATATCAGAAAGACGAAGTTCCGTGATTTCCTGCATCCTGCCCCGGGTACGCACGGAAGTTCCATGTGCTATCAGGTCATGGGACAGGAAAAGGCTTTCCGGCATCGATGCAGAAATGGCCGTTGAAATCCTGGTGGAAGATTGCAAAAAGCTCGGTTTGAAAAGTCTTGAACGGGGACGATTGAAATCTCTCGCGCGGCTTCTGGGAAAGAACGATCCCTGGCGCCTCCAATGGCAAGACAGGATAGAGATGTGCGGGAGCAGTGAATATTTAATGCTTGTGGAAAGGGAATGGCTCACCAGTAAGAAACCCGCTGCCGTCAAGCTTTCTTTCGACGAACCTGAAGGGGCTTTCTCCTGGGGGCTATGGAAATTTTCGTGGAGACATGTATCATGTTCTCGGTCACTTTCAACAGGGCCATGGCGAATGTTCATTCCGAAAGAAGAAGTTCGTAATTGTCTTCTGACCGATGCCGCGACGTTTCAAAAGCAACATTCGGGCAAAATGCCGGTGCCATGGTGTTTCCGGAGGCAGTGGCCTGTTATTGTCGCCCCGTCGGGCAACTGGTGGACTTTGGTGCACAGGAGCAAAGTCGGGTGGAAAGAAGATTTACATTCTGTCGCCATACAGGCGGAGTTGGCCCTCAAGGGGGATTATAAGGCATGAGCAGTTACTATCCAGGAGAGATACTGATTTCCAGGGATAAAATATCGTGCCGTGTAAGGGAACTGGCCGCGGAAATAGAAAAGGATTTCGACGGTGAACCACTTCTTTTTATCGGGGTTCTAAAGGGTTCGGTGATTTTTTTATCCGATCTCGCGCGTTGCTTGAATTCAAAGGTTCCCGTAGAACTTGATTTTTTGGCGGTTTCTTCTTATGGTTCTTCCACGAAATCGAGCGGTGTAGTGAAAATAACAAAGGATCTGGATGAAGAAATCACCGGAAGAAGGGTCCTCATAGTAGAAGATATAGTGGATACCGGCTTGACATTGCACTACCTGACAAGCATCCTCGGGGAAAGGTCCCCGAAGGAAATCAGGATCTGCTCATTGCTCGACAAACCAGAACGTCGTCAGGTAAAAATTGATATAAATTACAGGGGATTTGAAATTCCAGATGAGTTTGTTGTTGGTTACGGGCTGGATTTTTCCGGGCGCTGGAGAAATCTTCCCGATATTCACGTGCTCAGGACCACATCCTGACAAAAAAGCGAGATAAACGAGAGGTGGGAATCTTTTGGGACGAATGATGAAAAACCTGGGGCTCTACCTTGTATTGATCGTTCTTGTCGTCAGTCTCGTAAACGTCTTTCTCTCTCCGGTCCAGGGACCTGCGGAATATGAGCCTCTCGCCTATAGTGAGTTCCTGTCGGCTTCCAGGGCAGGGAGAGTGGCTACCGCAACTATAGAAGGCGAAAAGATTACAGGCACGATGAAAGACGGTCAGAAGTATTCGACCACAGCCATCGGTGTCGGCGACCTGGCCAGGGAATTGGCCGAAAAAGGTGTAGATGTGACGGTAACCTCCCCCCAGCAGGCACCATGGTGGGCCACGATGATGTCATCTCTTTTCCCGACACTCCTTTTGATCGGGGCATGGATTTTTATCCTTTACCACATGCAGGGTGGCGGTAACCGTGTGATGAGTTTCGCGAAAAACAAGGCGAAACTGTTTCTGGACAACCGTCCGAAGGTAACCTTCGCCGATGTCGCCGGATGCGACGAGTCCAAGGAAGAACTCCAGGAAGTTGTCGAGTTTTTAAAGGATCCGGGGAAATTCGCGTCCGTTGGTGCACGTATTCCGAAAGGGGTACTGCTTCTGGGTCCCCCGGGGGCGGGGAAGACGCTGCTCGCACGTGCCTGTTCGGGCGAAGCGGAAGTCCCCTTTTTCAGTATCAGCGGTTCGGATTTCGTCGAAATGTTCGTAGGAGTAGGAGCCGCGCGGGTGAGAGATATGTTTGAGCAGGCAAAAAAATACAATCCATGCATTGTTTTTATTGACGAAATCGATGCCGTTGGCCGGCAAAGAGGAGCCGGACTCGGTGGCGGTCACGACGAAAGGGAACAGACATTGAACCAGTTGCTTGTAGAGATGGACGGGTTTGATGCTACGACGGGGATCATCCTGATTGCTGCCACGAACAGGCCCGACATCCTGGATCCAGCCCTGCTTCGGCCAGGAAGGTTCGACAGGCAAATCGTAGTCGACAGACCGGACCTTAAAGGCCGGGAGGAGATATTGAAGGTTTACATAAGAAACGTGAAAATCGCCGATGACGTCGATATCGAAGTGATAGCCAAAAGGACTCCCGGTTTCGTGGGAGCGGACCTTGCTAACCTGGTTAACGAGGCGGCCCTTCTGACGGCGAGAAAGAACCGAAAGGCTATAAGCATGGGCGAATTCGAGGAAGCCATTGACAGGGTCCTTGCCGGTCCGGAACGGCGCAGCAGGCTGATTTCCCAGCATGAAAAGGAAATCATAGCCTACCATGAGGTAGGTCACGCCCTGGTTGCAAAACTCTTGCCTGGATGCGATCCTGTGCACAAGGTATCTATAATTCCCAGAGGGCACAAGGCTTTGGGCTACACGTTGCAGTTACCCGAGGAAGACAGGTTCCTTATGTCCAAAAAGGAACTCATTAACAGGATCTCCGTCCTTTTGGGTGGGCGTGTCGCAGAGGAGATCCATTTCGAAGACATCACTACGGGAGCCCAAAACGATCTGGAAAGGGCGACACAAATCGCCAGACAGATGGTCACCGAGTTCGGCATGAGTGACAGGCTTGGGCCTGTAACGCTTGGCAGAAAACAGCACGAAGTTTTTTTGGGACGCGACATCATGGAGGACAGAAACTATAGTGACGAAGTCGCCTACGCCATCGACCAGGAAGTTCGAAGAATCGTCGACGACTGCTACGATACCGTACGCGCCTTGCTGGTTGAACATGCCGATTCTCACCGACGAATCACGAAAGTTCTTCTTGAGGAAGAAGTCATCGAAGGCTCGAGGCTGGACGAGTTACTCCAAAAGGGCCTTGAAGAAGAACAACAAGGGGATGAACCGATCGTTGAGGAAGATGGTTCGTTAAGCGACCCCCTTTCCGTGGCTTCCGGAAGAAGGACAGACGATGGAAATTCGGAGAAAGTCGAAGGAGAAAGTTGATTCGAGAACTAACTACGGTTCTGTCAAGAGAAGATAGGGCGGTTTGAGCGTTCGGAGAGATGTTTTTTCTTCGAACGCTCTTTTTTAAAGATGCGAGAGACAAGGATGAAGGTGAAAAAACCATGAAAGGACATCAATTTCGACTTACGGCGCCATGGCCCCCTGCAGGCGACCAGCCGAAAGCCATAGAATCGCTGGTAGAAGGATTCAGAAAGGGATTAAATAAACAATGTCTGCTGGGTGTTACAGGAAGCGGAAAAACCTTTACGATGGCCCATGTTATTCAGGAACTACAGGTTCCCACCCTGGTACTTGCCCATAACAAGACATTGGCCGCCCAGCTTTACAGCGAATTCAAAAGTTTTTTCCCGGAAAACGCCGTGGAATATTTCGTAAGCTACTATGACTATTATCAACCTGAAGCATATGTCCCCTCGAGTGACATTTATATTGAAAAAGATGCCTCTATCAACGAAAGGATAGAGAAGTTGCGGTTGTCCACCACTAAGGCGCTTCTTGAAAGGCAGGACGTCATCGTGGTCGCGAGCGTATCCTGTATCTACGGAATCGGTAAAAGAAAAAATTACGAAGAGGCGGTTTTCAGGTTCTCGGTGGGTGAGAGTTACCAGCGAAGAGATTTCGTGGAACAACTTGACCGGAACCATTATGTAAGAAACGATGCTGTGCTAGAACCTGGCAATTTCAGGGCACGTGGTGAAATTTTCGAGATTTTTCCGGCTTACAGCGACACGGCCGTAAGAGTGCTTTTTTTCGATGAAACAATCGAAAAGATAGACGAAATCGACCCTGTAACAGGAAAGAGTCTGGTATCTAAGGAAAGCGCAGCTATTTTCCCGGCGCAGCACTACATAACTTCCAATGAAGCAATCTCGAAAGCTCTTGGGCAGATAGAAAAAGAGTTGGAGGAACGAATCGGTTATTTCCGTTCCTGCGGAAAACTGCTGGAGGCACAAAGGATCGAAATGAGGACTAGATATGATATGGAAATGCTTGCCGAGGTAGGATATTGCTCAGGCATAGAGAACTATTCCAGATATCTGGACGAACGTACCCCGGGCGAACCACCTGGAACACTCCTGGATTTTTTCCCGGAGGATTTCCTTTTCTTTATCGACGAATCACATATCACTATACCCCAGGTCCAGGGCATGTACAACGGGGACAGGGCAAGGAAAGAGACACTGGTCGAGTATGGGTTCAGGCTACCCTCCTGTCTTGACAACAGACCACTCAAATGGGAGGAGTTCAAGGAATACTTGAAAAGGGTCTGTTTCGTTTCGGCCACACCCGGAGACTGGGAAATGAGCGTATCTGACCAGGTTGTTGAACAAGTAGTCAGGCCTACCGGTGTTGTAGACCCTGTGCTCGAGGTCTCTCCTGCGCGTAATCAGGTGGATGACCTGGTCGAACGCCTGAGATCCGTAGTTGAAAAGGGGGAAAGGGCTCTTGTAACTACGCTCACGAAGCGATCTTCAGAAGATCTTGCGGAATATCTTTCCGAAATCGGATTCTCCGTAAGGTACATACATTCAGAGCTGGACGCCTTTGAAAGAGTCGAATTGATCAGGGAACTACGCCGTGGCGATATATCGGTACTGGTTGGAGTAAACCTTCTTCGCGAAGGCATCGATCTTCCTGAGGTATCCCTGGTAGCAATTGTCGATGCCGACAGGGAAGGTTTCCTGAGGTCGCACAGGTCGCTCGTACAGATGATAGGCAGAGCAGCCCGCAACACAGCGGGAACGGTCGTTCTTTATGCAGACAGGGAAACGGGGAGTATTCGACGCGCCGTGGAAGAGACCACCAGGCGGCGCAGGATTCAAATTGAATATAATGAAAAACACGGCATTGAACCACGTTCAATTAAAAAAGATATAGTCCACATTCTCCCGGAGGAGCTTCAAACCGCCGGGAAAGACCAAATAAATGCTGAACCTGGTACTGTTACACTTTCTAGACAGGAACTGGAGCGAATGATGTGGGAAGCCGTAGAAAAACTGGACTTTGAAAAGGCTGCCGCCATCAGGGACATCCTGCAGAAAAAAGGCGGAGGTGAAACCATACGTGCCCAGATGGATACAGGTAAAAGGCGCAAGAGAACACAATCTAAAAAATATAGACGTAAGCATTCCTAAAAACCGTTTCGTGGTGATAACCGGTCCTTCAGGTTCGGGTAAATCCTCACTTGCCTTTGACACGATCTATGCTGAAGGGCAGCGGCGCTACGTAGAATCGCTCTCAGCCTATGCAAGACAGTTTCTTGGAATGCAGGACAAGCCTGACGTAGACGACATCTCGGGACTTTCGCCGGCTATCTCGATAGAGCAGAAAGGAGTTTCCCATAATCCCCGGTCAACGGTAGGTACGGTCACTGAAATCTACGATTACCTCAGGCTTCTTTTTGGAAGAGCCGGGATCCCCTATTGCCCCGAATGCGGCAAGGAGCTGAGAAGCTACAGCCTGGACGAGATTATCAGCCTCATTTTGGGCAACTATGAAGACCAGCCCGTGGAAATACTGGCTCCCGTTGTGAAGGGTAAAAAGGGTGAATTCAAGAATCTTTTCATACAATTTCTCAAGCAGGGATTTTTACGGGCAAAAGTGGATGGTACTTTATATTGGCTTGAAGAAGATATACCCCTCGATAAGAACAGAAAGCATGACATAGAGATTTTAATCGACAGGATGACAGTTTCGTCAAAAAACAGGGGACGCCTTGCCGAGGCGGTGGAAACCGCTTTGGAAACCAGCTCAGGCTTCGTCAAGATCGAGGCAATGGACGAGACCAAAACCCTGTCGGAACATGCTGCTTGCCCGGATTGTGACATTTCCTTTCCCGAAATTGAACCAAGGCTTTTTTCCTTCAACAATCCTTACGGCGCCTGCCCCGACTGTAACGGATTGGGAAGTCACGAATATTTCGCCCCCGAAAGGATTGTCGATGAGTCTTTGCCCCCCCTGGGAGGGGCACTTCTTCCATGGAAGAAAAAACATTACATGCTCCGCAAGCTTAGCGCTTTAGACGAGTTCATTGAAGCGAATTTGGGCGAGAATGCCTATAAAGATTTGTCCGAAGAGGTTAAAAACATAATCCTTTACGGGTCGTCACAGAAACTCGTCCTTAACTTCAGAGACAAAAAACGCGGCGAGACAGTCGAATACATGGGCCGCTATGAAGGATTGATTCCATGGCTCGAGACACGCTGGCGAGAAACTGAATCCGAGGCGGTTAAAAACGAACTTGCAGGCTATAGAAACGAAGACATCTGCAAGACCTGCGGTGGGGCTCGCCTGCGTAGGGAAGCCCTTGCGGTGAAAGTCGGAGTCATGCATATAGGTGACGTCGTGTCAATGGCCGTTGAAAAATTGAAGGAGACACTTGAAACAATAACCCTCTCAGAGGATAAAAAGGACTTGTCTGAACCGATTGTCGCTGAAATCATTAAAAGACTTTCTTTCATGAACGATGTCGGTGTCGGATACCTTTCCCTTTCAAGGCGAGCCGACACGCTGAGCGCGGGGGAAAGCCAACGCATCAGGCTTGCCA
>JAHDOX010000096.1 GCA_018434645.1 Synergistales bacterium
TGCTTCGTAATGTTCCTGATCCTTGGGAGGCCTTATGAGGCCCCAGACCAGGTCTCCGTTGCGAAGGCCGAAACGGCGGATCTGGGAAGCGGAAACATAAATATCGTTATCGCTCGGAAGAAGCCCCCTGGGCCTCAAAAAACCGTACCCCTCGGGGAGCGCCTCCAGGGTACCTCCGCCGAAGCGAAACCCCATCTCTTCCGACTGGGCTTTGAGTATAGCTATTATCAAGTCGTCCTTGCGTAACGTCGACGCGCCGGGGAGCTTCAGCTGTCTGGCGGTCTTGCGCAATTCCGTCAATGCCTTGCCGGCCAGATCGCCGAAGGTGTGCTTCGGGCGCGGGACCTTGCGGATTTCCCCGTTGCCGTTTGCGACCTGTCCGTTTTCCCTGGTGCTTTCCGCCTGGGGCCTTGTGTCCAGAACTTCGTTATCAGCCATTTTTCTTCCGGGCTCCCTCCCAGTCGGCAAGAAACCGTTCGATGCCGCTGTCCGTGAGGGGATGTCTGAAGCATTTCTCGAGGACGACGAAAGGAACGGTGGCTATGTCGGCGCCCGCGAGAGCCGCATCGATCACATGCCTGGGGTGCCTGATGCTCGCCGCTATTATCTCGACGGGGATGTCCTGCAGCGCGAATACTTCCGCTATGTCCGAAACCAGGCCGATGCCGTCCTCGCCTATGTCGTCGAGCCTGCCCACGAAGGGGCTGACGTAGGCCGCACCTGCGGCCGCGGCCAAAAGGGCCTGTTGCGGTGAAAACACCAGGGTGACGTTGACGTCGATCCCGTCGTCGGAAAGAACGCGCACGGCGGCCATTCCCTCTGCCGTCATGGGAATCTTGACCACCACGTTACCGTGTATGGCGGCAAGATCCCTGCCTTCTCGGACCATACCGTCCACGTCGGCAGATACCACTTCGGCACTTACCGGCCCCTCCACAATATCACATATTTCACTTATTACTTTTTTGAGATCCTGGTTGCTTTTGGCTACAAGGGTGGGATTGGTGGTGACACCACTTATGACGCCCCAGCGGGCCGCTTTGCGGATTTCATCCACTTCCGCAGTATCGAGGAAAAAACGCATCTTGCAACTCCTTTGTGCTGAATAGGCTTCAGCGTGTGATTGTAAAACAACGACGCACGCTCTCCCGGCCGTCGCTTTCAACTACAACGCAATAAGCACCCATCGGAAGGGGGGTGCCGTCTTCCCGAAGCAGATAAAAGGCCTTGACACCCTTTTTGTCGGAAATCGTCATTTCTTCCTGAAAGATCACGCGGTCCTCGTAAAACCACTTTATTCGTACCTGCGACCCGGTACGGGGCGCGCTATATACGAAACGTACACAAACCTGGCGTGTGCCCCAGTCGAACCGCTCCGTTATTTTAATAGGCAGGCTTTTTTCGTCAAGCTCCTCGCACAGGACGAAGCTGTGTATCGCAAGCGGCCCGGTAAAATTGTGCTGTCCGTACAACCATACCAGGGAAACGACAACGGGCACGCACAATATGAGGGAAATGAAAAGAAACTGTTTTCCTGACTTTTGCATTATACCTCAACTACCCCGGCTTTTGGCAAGTTTTTTCCGAAAAAAATGAAACTGCGCGCAAATCGAAGTCTCCATCGGGGCCGTCTCCAGGGCCGGAGCCTGCCCCCTCAGACAAGGAAAAACACAACATATCCAGAAACAGGCTCTAAAAGGCCTTCGCTGGACCTGTAATTTTTACCCTCTCAAGCATACACTTATGCAAGAAAATGAGAAAGAGGAGGATGGATTTCAGTGAAAGGTCACGACACCGCACGAAAGGTAGCCCTGGGAGCGATGCTGGCGGCAGCGGTCTCGCTCGCGACGATGATACATGTCCCCATGCCCGGGATGCGCATCTACTTCAACCTGGGAGAAGGGGTAATCTACGTGATCGCCCTTACACTGGGAGCGAGGTACGGCGCACTTTCCGGCGGGACAGGCGCGGCCCTGGCCGACCTTTTGCTCGGGTACCCCCTGTGGGCGCCATTGACGCTCGTCATCAAGGGAACGGAAGGCGCAGTTGTCGGTCTTTTGGCCAAAAGGGGCAGAAAACTTGCGATCCTGGCAGGGGCGCTCGTCATGATCGCAGGGTACACCACAAGCGCGGGTATTCTCTACGGCTGGAAGGTGGCGCCCATGGAACTTGTAACCGACCTGTTTCAGACCGGTATCGGGGGAGCTTTCGCGCTTGTTTTTGTACCCATTCTCGAGAAGAGGCTTTCACCCGTTTCCGACCGACGTCACTAAAGTTTGAGCCTCGGGGTGCCGACGCCTTTTTTTGCCATGTAGCTCTCGCACACTTCCTTTATACGGGCGACTGTTTCCCGGTGCACCTCAAGGGGTATGCCGTCAACAGACGCCGTAAAAAGGCATGACAAACCGTCCACGGCTCCATTTTTTATCATGCCTTCTAACATGGCCTCTTCTTCATCGGGGCCGTGGCCGAGCCAGCGGCCTGTCCGCACCGAGAGCAAGCCCGAGAGGGCGTAAGCGCCCCAGTTGGAAACGTCCGCGGGTATCAGCACGTCGGCTTCCACACGGCAAAGGCACCTGGTAAAATCAGGCATCAGTCTTTCAAGTTCTTCCTCCAGGCACCCCATCCCCGCTTCGTTTCCGCCGTCGCCTACGGCGACCACTGGAATGTCTCTTTCCATGGCCAGGCATGCCGCTTCGTCCAGGTTTGCCGTCCAGCGAGTGATATCCTCGCCGCGCATGTTGTAATAGCATCCGTCCCCGGCGGCCCCGGGCCTCTCTACAAATACGAGAACATCCGGTCCCGACGAAAGGACTTCCTCCGGCGATCGCACGCAAAGGGGGGCATCCAGGCCCAATATGTCGCAACAAGCCGCCAATGGCTCCAGGTTCAGGCGGTCAGTAACAGTTTTTGCCCAAACATCCATGCGCCGCAAGGTCCTTGCCAAAACCGCCGCTCCCGGCGGACCGTCGGTCTCGGGCGCTTTTGCCGATGGAACGTAAAAACCTGTAACGACAAGAACCCGCCGTGCCGACTCGAGCAATTCTGCAGCACGTACCAGGCTTTCAGCCTTGCACAACGAAGCCACATGCCTTCCGGCTTTGTCCGAGGCTACAATTTCTGCGAGCGCCTGGGCGGCTTCAGCAACCATCAGATGCCCAAGACCTCCACTAACCCCATAAGCTCCGGGTCGAGGAACTTTTTCCTTTCCCATGCCAGTTCAAGCGGCACCACTTCCACCTTGCCGCAAATGGCAGCCGTCATGGTGCGCCTTTTTCCCGAAACCAGGGCTCCTACGGCTGCGTTGCCCATTCTGGAGGCCAGTATGATATCCACTGCGCAGGGGCTACCTCCCCGCTGGATATGCCCGAGCACGGTCACCCTTGCATCGTAGCCCCCCGTGTCCTGAATGCGGTCTCTGAGCTCGCCTGCGCCCATGACGCCCTCGGAAAGCACTATCAGCGAGTGGGTCTTCCCTTTTTGCCTCGCGGCGTGCAGCTTGTCCACGAGGCGGCCAAGGCTGAAGGGCACCTCGGGCACCAAAACCGCTTCGGCGCCGCCCGCCACGGCGACGTCCAGGGCGATGAAACCCGAGCGTCTTCCCATTACCTCCACGATAAAGAGGCGGTCGTGGCTCGAGGCCGTATCGCGCAGCCGCATCACGGCATCAAGCGCGGTCTCAACGGCGGTCCTAAACCCGATGGTAAGGTCCGTGCCGCTTATGTCGTTGTCTATCGTACCCGGTATGCCCGCCACCGCTATGCCGCGTTTTTCCAGTTCGGCGGCACCCCTGAAGGACCCGTCCCCGCCGATAACGACGAGGGAATCAA
>JAHDOX010000117.1 GCA_018434645.1 Synergistales bacterium
GGCCAACACCATATACGGCGCCAAGGGGGTAGGAAAGGGCGTGACAGGCTCCGACACCGGCATTGGCGAGGGCTATGCCGCCGTAAAGGGCGGCCAGCATCATTTCGCTCCTTGCCTCGATGTCACGCCCGTTTTTCACTGCGACCCTTATCCATCGGCCGATACGGACCAGCGCTTCCTCGGCGAACATGTTGCTGAAAGGAGAAGCCTGGCGGCCGACATAAGCTTCAAGGGCGTGGATCAAAGCGTCCATACCCGTGGCGGCCGTAACCCGCGGCGGCATGGTGACGGTCAGTCCGGGGTCCAGAATGCTATAGTCGGGAAAGAGCTTTTCGTCATTTATACCGCCCTTGAAGCCGTCGCTTTTTCTTATGAGAACGGAGGTAAAGGTGACCTCGGAGCCCGTACCGGCGGTTGTGGGGATCATTATCCGGGGAACGCCGGCCTTTTCAACGAGTCCAAGCCCCTGGTACCGGGCGGCCGACCCATCGTTGGTCACGAGAATACTCACGGCCTTGGCCACGTCCATGGAGCTTCCACCTCCAAGCCCCACAACCAGATCGCAGCCTTTTTCCCGCGCGAGCTCCGCCGCGGCGTCGGTCGTCTCTACCGATGGTTCCGGTTCGACATCGGAGAAAACCCACGTCTGGATCCCTGCATCTTTAAGCAATTTCTCTATTCGCTCGGCGGTCTTCATTTCTGCAAGCACGGCGTCGGTCACCAAAAGCGCCCGTTTTCCCCCGGTTTTTTTTGCGACTTCTCCCACCTCCGAAACGGCGCCGCATCCAAAACGGATCCGCCCGGCTACAAACATATCGAAAGCCATATCAGCTCACTCCTAATCTTTAATGGTCTGTCTTATAATTTCCCATGAACGGGCAGATGATCCGCCCAGTCCCTCGACGTAATCCCTACCGCTCATGGCACCTGCTTTCCTTTTGTCGTCGTTTAGTATTTCAAGCCACAAACAGGCAAGCTCCATCGGTCCTGTTATCGTTTGCGCGGCGCCCCTTTTGGCGAGCTCCTCCGCCGCATCGGCAAAGTCCTCCATGTGGGGTCCATGCTGTATGGGTATCCCCCAGACGGCGGGTTCAAGTATATTCTGCCCGCCTTTCGGTACAAGGCTGCCGCCGATAAAGGCTGCTTCAGAAAGGGCATAAAGATCAAAAAGAAGGCCCACTTCGTCGACGATCATGATATCCCAATCCCGAGGTTTTGTTGCTTTTGAGAGGACCGTGGTCCTTTCGCTCACCCTCTCCGCCTCCTCCGCCACCCGGTCCGAGCGTTCCGGATGGCGGGGGACTATAATCAACCGGGCTTTTCCACCTGATTCACGGATGGTCCGGAAAGCTTCCAGCACTACTTTCTCCTCTCCCTCGTGGGTACTGCCGGCCAAAAGAACCGGAAGCCCCGAGCCGTTCAGTTGCAGCCTGAGGTTTTCCGGGTCAGCCCCTTTCCTGCGCAAGAGCAGCGCATCCACCTTGCAGTCTCCCGTCACGGCGATCTTTTCTTTTGAAAGGCCGAGTTCCCTGAGCCTGTCCGCGTCGCCTTCCCCACGCACTATGATCTTTCGGAAAGTGCCCAGAACGTCCTTCCAGAATTCCCGGTTGCGTAACGCCTTCCTGAATGAGCGTTCCGAAAACCTGCCGTTTGCTATATAGGCGGGTACCCCGTCCCGCGAAAGCTTTTCCAGAAAACCGGGCCAGATTTCGGTTTCGACGGTGATATAGGCGCGTGGCAACACACGCTTCAGGGCCCGCGAGACAACCCAGGGAACGTCCCACGGATAATAGGCCATGGCGTCCGCGTCGTCACCCACCAGCTGCCTGGCCATCGCCTGCCCGGTAGGAGTCACCGTGGTCAAAAAAAGACCGCCTTCCCAGTCTTTACGTATTTCTTTTATCAAGGGGAAGGCGGCCTGAACCTCGCCTACCGAAACGGCATGAACCCAAAGGGGTCTTCCCTTTTCTTTCAAAAAAGCCATATCGGACGCCCTGTAAAGGCCCATCCGCTGCCTGAAGCCCTTGCGGTACCTGAAGGCCAGGTAGGGGAAGGAAGCCAGGTAAATGGTGCTCATCAAAAGGCCGTAGGCTTTCCTGTTCAGTCTAGGCCACCCCGGCTTTCAGGAGATCGTGCAAGTGGACGATGCCGCAGAGCCGCCCGTCTTCTTCTACCAAAAGGCACGAGATTTCCTTTTCCTCCATTATGTGAATCGCCTCGGCAGCCAGCTTGTCCGGTCCTATGGTCATGGGCGATTTCGTCATAACCTCTTCGATGGACAAATCGAGCCCCCCGACGCCCCTGTCCTCCAAAAGCCTTCTCAGGTCGCCGTCGGTAAAGATGCCTGCTATTTTGTCTGAATCGCTCACCACGGCGGTCGCCCCGTAACCTTTACTGGTTATCTCGAAAAGGGCCTCCCTCACGGAGGCCTCAAGGCTGATCCGGGGCACATCCTCGCCCGTAGCCATAACATCCCTTATCCTGAGCAAAAGCCTTTTCCCAAGGCTTCCACCAGGATGGAAAAGGGCAAAATCCTCCTTGTGCAGTCCCCGCAGTTCTGTGACCATACATGCCAGTGCGTCTCCGACGGCGAGCTGGAGCGTCGTGCTGGTGGTGGGGGCAAGGCCCAGCGGGTCGGCTTCCTTGTCCACGCCGGTGTTAATGAAAAGGTCCGCTTCCCGGGCCAGGCGCGATTCGGCGTTTCCTGCCATGGCGATCACCGAAGCACCTATCCTCCTGAAAAAAGGCAACACCTCCAAGACTTCCCTGGTCTGTCCGCTGTTGGATATGAACAGGCCCACGTCCTCCCTGCAGACCATTCCAAGGTCCCCGTGAGAAGCCTCGGCGGCATGCAGGAAAAAAGAAGGGGTTCCCAAAGAGGCCAGCGTCGCGGCGATCTTCCGCCCGATGAGACCCGATTTCCCCATCCCCACGACGACGACCCGCCCCTTACAGGAGTGTATCAATCTGGCAGCTTCCACAAGTTCGTCTCCGAGCCTTTCGGCCGCCTTTTCCAGCTCTGCTGCTTCCATGCGGAGAATTTTCCTCCCCGTTTCAAGCAGATGTCCATCGTGAACGTTTCGGCTTTCCCTTTCCCTCGGAAGACACAACATCACAAGGCCTCCTCTTCGGAAAGATCCACAAAACCAAGATTTTTGGCCACATCATGCACCGCGGCGACCTGTTCCAAAAGGCCTGCGAGCTCCTCGAGAGGAACCATGTTGGGGCCGTCGCTTTTTGCGTTTTCGGGCTCGGGATGGGTCTCAAGAAAAAGGGCGTCGATCCCCACAGCCGCCGCCGCCCTCGCCAGGGGAAGTACGAATCGCCTGTCTCCGCCGCTTCTGGTTCCATGCCCTCCGGGCATCTGCACACTGTGGGTCGCGTCGAACATCACAGGATATCCCAGTCCCCGCATCAACGGCAGGGAACGCATATCCACCACCAGCTGCCCGTACCCGAAGGTGGTGCCGCGCTCGCAAAGCAAAACCTTGTCATTGCCGGCTTCCCTGCACTTACCGGCCGCCTGGGCCATGTCCCTTGGCGCCAGAAACTGGCCTTTTTTGATGTTGACTGGTTTCCCCGTCCTTGCCGCCGCCACCAAAAGGTCTGTCTGGCGACACAAAAAGGCCGGGATCTGGAGAACGTCCACGACCTCTGCTACGGGCGAGGCCTGATGCGGTTCATGAATGTCTGTCAGGACCGGACAGCCCGTTTTTGATTTTATCTCGGCGAGCCACTCCAGCCCCTTCTCCAGGCCGGGCCCCCTGTAGCTTTTTATGGAAGTCCGGTTGGCCTTGTCGAAGGAGGACTTGAAAATATAGTCCAGCCCAAGGCCATCGCATACGGATTTTGCCCTGAAGGCGACCTCGAGCCCCAGGTCAAGGTTTTCGAGAACACAGGGGCCTGAGACTATAACGAGCTTTCCGTCGCCTATTACGATATCGCCCACGGCAAAGCTTTTTGTCATTGCACATCATCTCCATGCTTCCGGAGGAACCTTTCGAGGCGGTCCACATCCTCCGGCGTGTCGATTTCTATGGTGTCCCTCGCAGTCTTCACACACTGGATCCTGAAACCTTTTTCCAGGACCCTGAGCATCTCGAGGCTCTCCGTCCTTTCAAGCGGGGTCGGTTCCCAGCCGGCGAACCGAAGGAGCAAGTCCCTTCTGTAGGCATAGGGTCCTATGTGCTTGTAGTAGACGGCTCCGGGATTCCGTGGATAGGGAATCGCCGACCGGCTGAAGTAAAGGGCTCTCATTTCGCCGTCGAAAACCATTTTCACTATGTTCTGGTCGGTAACCTCCGCCGGATCTTCAATCTCTTTCGCAAGCACCGCCAGGCTGCACTCAGCGGCCGACTCCAGGCTTTCTATGAGGGGATCGATCATGTCGGGACCCACCAGGGGATCGTCTACCTGGACGTTTAAAACGATCGGTGCCTCATCGACCTTTTCAGCCACCCATGCCACCCTGTCGCCACCGCTCGAAAGATTCCCCGGCGTCATAATTACCTCCGCCCCTTCGGCACGTACTACGTCTGAAATCGTCTCGTCGTCGGTCGCCACAATGACGCGATCTACCCTTTCGCATCTTGCGACCTGGCGATACACCCTCGCCACCAGGGGAACGCCATTTATCTTCACCAGCGGTTTGCCCGGAAGACGGGTGCTCCCGAACCGGGCGGGAATTACCGCAAGAGTTCCCATGATCAATCGTCTCCTTTAACTGTTTTCCCACTGTCGCGCCAATTTTTCCCAAACCTGTATCCTGAGATCCCATCCGAGTTCCGCCGCCGCGAACTGAACGACGCTGTCCAGTGCCCCTGAGGGACCCATCCTCGACCTGCCTGCCCTGGCCATGGCTTGTCGCCGCGAAGGTTCTTTCAGGATGGCCTCCGCCTCTTTCGCCAGAGCCTCAGGGTAGGGAGCAACAAGGCTCTCGGCCTCTCCCAGGAGTTTTTTCTGGACGAGCTTTCCCTTTTCGAGGATCGAAACGACGGGGACGCCGAGGCCGGCACATATCTGGTTTGCGGTTCCGCCGAAACCCAAAACTATATGAGCCCCCCTGGCGACGTCGGCTACATCGTCGACGGTAACCGTTATCCGCGGGTTCCCGCTTTTATGAATAATGAACCCATCGCCTTCAAAGTTCCAGTCAGGACAGGCTTCGAGTATACGGTTTCTGTCCAGCGTCGCGGCCAGCACCATGACGAAAGTTGTTTTTTCCCGACTCCCAAGCAACGCCGCAGCGTCCAGAAGAAGCCTGATATCGGCATAGGCCCTTTCCCGGCTACCAGGCAAAAGAAGCACTTTCCACAGGGATCCGCCTTCGGGGAAATAGTCGGCCACACCTTTATTATCCCTTGCGAGGTCCATTATGGGATTACCCGTATAAACCGCATCGACTCCGCGACGGATGAGCTCGTCCCTGGTGCTGTGGTCCCTGGCCCACACTCGACGACACCGTCTGCGAAGGATGGCGTGTTCAAGACGCCAGTGCCCCTTGTGCATGACAGTCTTGGCCGTAGCCACAAGGACCGGCGATACCCCTTGACCCCAGAGGGTGTTGAGCAAAAGGTATACGTCCCCGACACAAAGAACCGTTCTTATGCGACCCTGAAGACCCTTCCATGCCCTGGCCTGCGTCGTTATCTGCTTCAGCAGCCCGTGTCTGAGGTCTCGCAAAAGGTCCCTGAGACGATACTTGATGACGCCCTCGCTGGGTGTGTCGGCAGGGGGGGATGCTACCGGAATGCCCCTGGAAAGGTAGGCCTTTCCCGTCCCTACGAGGGGAAAACCTTTCACGATCATTCCCGGGAAACGTTTCAATATTTTTTTCGCCAGAATCACTCCTATGGCGTCCTCGCCGTATCCATTGGAGGCTACGACCACCTTCGGCCTGAGTTCCCCGACAAGGCGGTTCAGAAACCTTTCCATGTCGTCAACTACGGTTTCCACGAGCGGCACGAACAACGGAACAGGAGGAGTCCATCCCTCCGGAAGGTTGAAGATGTCCTTTTCGGTGCAGATGAGGTAACCAGTTCCCCGCTTTTCGCAAACCTGGACCACTTCTGCCATGTCCGATGCCGTATAAGCATGATGGTCCCTGAACACTACGTGACGGGCGAGTTTTACACCCTGGTCCTCAAGGAAGGCCTGGAAGCTTTTCGGGTTGCCGATCGCCGAAAAGGCCACCGCCTCGCCTTTCGGCGGGAAGTCGGCCTCGTGCCACGTCCCGTCCCACAGCGCCCATTTCTTCAGTGCAAGTCCGGCGGTAAACACCCTGTCCGCCCCGTAGGCACAGGAAAGCTCGCTTTTTAGTGCTTCCCTGGTTTTCGGCGGGACCTGGTCGGACTTGGTTATTACTATCATGTGCGAGCGTTCCAATGCGTCGGGTTTTTCCCTGAGCATTCCCAGTGGGTACAGGTGCCCGTTTCCCCAGGGACAGGTGGCATCCACAAGCACGATGTCGACGTCACGAACCAGCCTCCTGTGCTGGAAGGCGTCATCGGCGACCACAAGCTCCACCCCTTCGACTGCAAGCCGCCTTATTCCCTCAAGGCGGTCAGGGGAGACACAAACGGGACATTCGGGAAGTTTGCCTGAAAGGAGAGCTGCCTCGTCGCCCACCTCGAAACGGTCGGGCTTGTCTCCGACACGTATGAGACGTACATCACGACCTTTCTTTCCATATCCTCTGGATATGACTCCCGTTTTTACGCCTGCGGATGTCAGGGCACGTCCAAGAAGCTCCACGAAAGGCGTCTTGTTGGTCCCCCCATGGGTAACGTTGCCGACGCTGATGACGGGTACCGGCGGTTCCAGGCTTGAACGGATTCCGTGATCATAAAAGGCCGTCCTGGCTGAAACAGCCAGCGATACCGCCCATGAAAGCGGGGCGAGGACATGCCATGCCCGGGAGCTTTCGTCCCCTCTTATGAACCTGAGGTAACTATCCAGAAACCTGTGCATCCACATCACCGAACTGAATCGCGCAGAGTTTCGCATAGAGCCCCCCGGCTTTCTGGAGCTGTTCATGGGTCCCTTCTTCCACGACCTTTCCCTTGTCCAAAACGATAATACGGTCCGCTTCCCTGACAGTGGAAAGCCGGTGAGCTATTATAATGCTCGTCCTGCCCTTCATGGCCTTTCGCATGGCTTCCTGTATCTCCTGTTCAACGGCGGCATCAAGGGAAGAGGTGGCTTCGTCGAGGATCAGTATCCTCGGGTTTCTGACCACGGCCCGCGCAATGGCCAGACGCTGTCTTTGCCCTCCGCTCAAGGTCACTCCGCGCTCGCCGACTTCCGTTTCATATCCCTCGGGCAAACTCTCGATGAAAGGGTGAATCCCCGCGACCCTCGCCGCTTCCCTGATTACGTCCGGATCGGGATCCTCAAGGCCGTAACCGATGTTGAAGGCTATCGACCCTTTAAGGAGCACCGGGTCCTGCGGGACGATGCCGATCTGGCGGCGGAGGGTCTTGAAATCCAGTCGCCTCACATCCACACCGTCTATCCTTACGCTGCCATGCTGGGGATCGTAAAAACGCGGAATCATGTCGGCCAAAGTAGATTTGCCCGCTCCGGTTGGACCGACAAGGGCGACCTTCTCTCCGGGCTCAATCGAGATGTCGACGTCGCAGAGAACCCAGTTCTCGTCCCTGTAGGCGAAGCAAACGCCTTCAAAGTCTATGCGGCCGGTAATGTCCTCGAGGTAGACCGGGTCTTTCGGTGGAGTTACC
>JAHDOX010000155.1 GCA_018434645.1 Synergistales bacterium
CTTCCATGATGTGTTCGACAATGAGAAGGGTCAGGCCCCGGTCTTTCAATCTGCTCACTAATTCGACCGATTCCTTTACTTCTGTCGTAGTCAATCCGGCCATGGCCTCGTCGAGCATTAAAAGTAACGGCCTGGTAGCAAGGGCGCGGGCAACTTCAAGTCTCTTTTTTTGCCCGATAGTCAAATCTCCCGCAAGACGGTGCGCCAGGTCTTCCAGCCTGCAATTCCTCAAGCATTCCCACGCCAGTTCATGAGCCCTGTCTATGTCTTTTTCTCTCAAAAACGAGCCGACAAGGACATTATCGAGCACGGGCATTTCGCTCAAGGGATGCACAACCTGGAATGTTCTGACGGCTCCTTTTCTGGCAATGGCATGAGCGGGAAGGCCGGTGACGTCTTCACCGTTGAAAAATATCTTTCCTTCGGTGGGAGGGAAAAAACCGGAAACGCAATTGAAAAGCGTAGTCTTCCCGGCACCGTTGGGCCCTATCAACCCAACGATTTGGCCCTTTTCCACGGAAAAGCTGACTGAATCATTGGCGACAAGCGAGCCGAATTTCATCGTCAGGTCATGTATCTCCAGCAGGGCCATGTCAATCGTTCTCCTTTCCCACCGACTCGCGTTCGACCATGCGACGCCTGAGATAGCTGAAAATGCCCACTACTCCCTTGGGCTGTTTGACTACGACAAGGATAATAAGCAGCCCAAAGATGATAAGGTCGACGCCCCCGCCAAGGCCGCCCAGAAAGGCCCGGCTATATTCCTGCAGCGGGACAAGAACCGCGGCCCCCACGAGAGGGCCAAAAAGGGTACCTGTTCCGCCCAGTATGGTTACAAGGACAAACTTCATGGACATGTCAAGCGACATTACCATCGGCGGGTCCACGCGGTAATTATATTGGGCAAAAAAGGCCCCGCACAACGCCGCCAGAAAGGCCGAAACAGCCATTGCGGAAAGTTTGGCCTTCGTGCTGTCTACCCCGAGAGCCTCGGCAGTTTCCTGTCCTTCACGAACAGCCCGGAGATAATAACCTATTCTGTGACGTTCTATCCAGCGCACCACCCCGAACACTAAACCTAAAAGAACCAGGGCGCCGTAATAATATCCAACCTTCGACTGGTACCAGACGAAGTTCACGATGCCCTGCTCGGTGATCGAATAATCCAGACCTATGGCGCCTCCTACCCAATACCAGACCATAAAGAGCCTGTTGAAAATTTCGACAATGGCGAATGTCGCTATCGCAAAGTAATGACCAGACAGGCGGAACACGGGCCAACTGATCAGTACGGCAATACCAGCCGCCAGGAATGCTCCCGCTAGAGCACCTGGCCATGGTGTCATTCCGTACTTGACGACAGCCATAGCCGCACCATACGCCCCAATTCCAAAAAAAACGGAATGCCCGAAAGACACCTGACCGCAGTAACCACCCACGATATTCCACGACTGGGACATGCTCGCCATGAGAAAAATCATAAGTATCACGTGCATTGTAAGTGAATTTTCACGAATCCCAGGGATCGCCGGCAACAGGGCGAACAGGATTATCAAGGCAAAAAGCAACCAGTCCTTGCGTTCGATCTTCCTTTTCATCAGGCGGTCACCACCCGAAAAGGCCCTTGGGCCTTACCATAACAACAAGAAGATAAAGCGCGAAAACAGCGACATATTTGAAAACAGGCGCTATAAAAAAGCCGCTAAAAGACTCGACAAGACCGACCAGAAGCGCGGCGAATAGTGCGCCCGGGATACTGCCGAACCCTCCCATGGCGACTATCACAAAGGCCAGTAGACCGAAAAGAAGCCCGACTTCCGGGTGAACCGCCAGATAAGACGGAAGAAGTCCTCCTGCTATTCCTACGCAAGATCCTCCCAGTCCGAAAACAAGCAAATAAATACGCTCCGTGTCGATACCCATAAGTTCCGCCGCTTCCTTGTCCATGGCTGTCGCCTGGATCGCCCATCCGAGTCTGGTCTTTTTGACCATGTAATATACGAGTACAATGACGACGAGAGCACCCAAAGCCGTAACAAGTTGCGGCACCGGGAAAATGACTCCTCCGGTTTCAATGGTCTTACCGCCGAGAACCGTTTTTGATAAAAGTCGAAAATTAGGAGAAAACAGGTAAAGGCATACATTCTTAAGAAACATGGAAAGGCCGAAGGTCGCAAGAAGGGCCGAAATTGCCGACCGTCCTACGGTATAGCGAATGATCAGCTTGTATGTCAGTGCTCCTATTAAGAAAAGGAAGGCACCGGAAACGATCCAGGAAAGGACGGGATCTACCCCTAAAAGTGCGCCAATCCAGAAACTGGTGTACATTGCGACCATGAGATAATCCCCATGGGCGAAGTTGATCACATCCATGACTCCCCATATAAGGCTCAACCCTGTAGCGACCAGCGCGTAAACCAGGCCATTCAGAATGCCGTTGACCATGACCTGCAAAAAGACAATCATGGGCAATCCTCCCTGCACAACAAATTAAACCGCTTCGACAACAGGCAGGCAGCAGATAAAACCTGCTGCCTGCAGTATTTCAAGAAAATGCCTCAGGCATTCCGCAGTTTTTAGCGTTGCGTTCTGCTACTACCTTTTGTCCCAGGGCACCATGGGCACGACTGGTTCGGCCTGCATGAATTCTTCGGGATAGATTATCGTATATTCTCCATCCTGAAGCTGCGTAAGGAAACTTCGGGCCCTTATGTTCTGTCCGTCGGGTGCGAACTCGACCTTTCCGCCGAGCGAAAGCGGAGAATCCCAAACATTTTCATGGAGAGTTTTCGCCACAGTATCATAATCAAGGGTTCCTGCTTTTTCTATGGCCTGAGCCAGAATGAACATGGCCACTGCTTCCTGAATGCTGTCACTGTCAAAAGGAACGCTCGGGGTTGTCTTTTCCTTGTATATAGCCTCCACAGGCGCAACGTCGGGCATCAGATGAGCAAACTGCGGTGCATATCCCATGCCGCCCGAGAAGTAATTGGCGTCGTCACCGAGCTGCCTGGTGATCATCGGGTCCTGATAACCGGTACAGTAGTTCAAGGCTGCCTTTGGAAGCCAGTTGAGCTCCTTCATGGTCCGCACCCACAGCGTATAGTCGCCTCCAAGGCAAGCGCCGAACACCACATCGGGGTCGGCGGCCTTCAAGGTCTGAACTTCGCTGTTCATGCTCGTTGCACCGGGGCTGAAAGGTACATCGGCCACAACCTCGAACCCGGCGTCTTTCGCCGCAGCCTTGCCTTCATCGGCGGCGTGCTTGCCGAACTCCGTGTTTTCATAAATGATCCCCACGGTTTTAAAATCCGAGCCTCGTGTTTCGTTCATCCATTTCATGAACTCGACAAACTCGTGAGACTCTGTCTTGTCAGTCGGAGCCATCCTGAAGAAATATTTAAACCCACGTTCTGTCAACGCCGCCGAACTGGAACAGCCGCACATGAAAATCTTCTTCTGCATTTCCGCCACGAAGCTGGCCGGTTTCGTCACAGCGCTGTTGTAAGATCCAATGATTGCGTATACCTTTTCCTGGTTGAACAAGCGCTCTGCTTCGGCCTTTCCTATGTCGGGCTTGCCCTGATGGTCGGCATGCACCAGTACGATCTTGTGACCGCCGAGGATTCCTTCCTGTGCAGCGAGAGGAATGTTCATGTTCGGGTAGGAATTGTTGATCACTTCGACAGCTGTCTCGACAGCAGCCCTGCACCTTTGGCCCGCCGTGGCGACAGGTCCGGTGAGCGGGAAAAGTGTACCTATTTTAATCACCTTTTCCTCGGCAAAACCGGCCCCGGCAAGCGTTCCCACCAGCAACACCACCACCGCAAATACCGCTAGAAATCGCCTGGATGACACTTTATTCATGCTGCTCTCCTCCTTTCGTTTCTGCGCGCACATTCATGCGGCTCGTAACCACTGAACCCTGCACCTTCAAACATTGACATTTTTATCTTTCCGCTAAATAATGTCAGGTATCAATTACTGCTGAAGAAAGTCTGGTGATAAAGTATGGAAGATAGTCATCTGATCTACGAAGGCAAGGCTAAAAGGCTTTTTTACGGAGAAGATCCGCAAACGCTGATCGTAGAGTACAAAGACAGCCTCACCGCTTATAATGCACAGAAAAAGGCAAGCATGGAAGGGAAAGGAACGCTAAACAACCAAATCAGTGCCCTCCTTTTCGATTACCTCGAGAATAATGGCATCAGGACACACTACATACAAATAATAGATAAAAACCACCAGCTAGTCAAAAAGACAAAAATCGTACCCCTGGAAGTAGTAGTGCGTAATATAACGACAGGCTCTATTTGCAAGAGGCTCGGCGTGCCCGAAGGCAAAAGACTTGATCCCGGCCTCGTGGAATTCTATTTGAAAAACGATGAACTGGGTGATCCGATAGTAACCGAAGACCAGGCTTCGACTTTCGGTTGGGCCACTCGTGACGAAATCGAAGAAATGAAATCTCTGGCCCTGAAGGTCAACGACCTGCTACGTGTATTCTTTGAGAAAAGAAACGTCGTGCTTGTTGATTTCAAACTCGAGTTCGGCCGTACCGAAGAAGGAGAATTGGTTGTAGCCGATGAGATTTCTCCGGATACATGCCGCTTCTGGGACACTTCAAGCAGTAGCAGCCTTGACAAGGATCGTTTCAGGAAAGATCTGGGCAACGTCCTTGAGGCCTATGAAGAAATCAGACGGCGCATTTGCGCAGGGGAGAGAAAGTAATGACTTATACGGCGGAAGTTCTTGTCTACCTGAAAGAAGGTGTCCTGGATACCCAGGGCAAGGCGGTCAAACAGTCTTTGCAACGCCTGGGGTTTCAAGACCTTGAAGATGTAAGGGTCGGGAAATACATACAACTCCGGATAAACGCAGAAAACGAGGAAGCCGCCAGGGCACGCGCGAAGGAAATGTGCGTCGAACTGCTCGTCAACGAATTGATCGAGGAGTTTGACATAAAGGTAGTTGACTGACCATGCGGGCCGCAGTCGTAGTCTTTCCCGGAAGCAATTGCGACAGGGATGTGATTCACGCGCTCAGGACAACCGTTTCCGCAGATACGGAAACCCTGTGGTATGAATCCTCGGACTTGCCGAAAAATATCGATCTCATTGTGTTGCCGGGGGGGTTTTCTTACGGCGACTATCTAAGGTGTGGAGCCATGGCGGCGAGAACACCGGTGATGAAAGCCGTCCGCCGTTTTGCCGAAAAAGGCGGCCTTGTACTGGGAATATGCAACGGTTTCCAGGTCCTCACGGAATCGCGTCTGTTGCCGGGAGCTATACTCGCAAACCAAAGTCTGACGTTCATTTGTCGCAGCTGCACCGTAAGGGTCGAACGTACAGATACGCCCTTTACTCTCGGCTGCCGCGAAAACCAGGTGCTTGAAATGCCAATAGCCCATCACGAGGGACTGTATTTTCTTCCCGACGAAGAGATAAGCCGTCTAAAAAAAGAAAAGAGGGTGGTCTTCCGGTATTGTGGACCCGATGGTGAGCTTGACGACAGTCATAACCCAAACGGTTCACTGGATAACATCGCAGGCATAGTAAACGAAAGGGGCAATGTAATGGGCCTCATGCCCCACCCGGAAAGGGCCTCCGAAAAAATCCTCGGTTCCGATGACGGCGCCTTGATATGGAATTCCCTGCATATATGGCTTGAAAAGGGAGGCCGTTAGAAATGGACTGCAAAATTTTTGGCCTGCGAAAAGAAGAATATGAAACAATCAAAAAACAACTGGGCAGAGAACCCAATGAAGCGGAATTGAGAATTCTCGGCGTAATGTGGTCCGAACACTGCAGCTACAAATCGACAAGGCGACTTTTGAGGCAATTTTCCTCCGAGGGAAAGCAAGTCCTGCAGGGACCAGGTGAAAACGCCGGGATAGTCGACATAGGCGAAGGACTGGCCGTGGCTTTCAAGGTGGAAAGTCACAATCACCCTTCAGCCGTTTCCCCCTATCAGGGAGCTGCTACAGGCGTCGGCGGGATCATACGGGATATTCTTGCCATGGGCGCCTGGCCGGTCGCATGTATGGACGGCTTGTTTTTCGGCGACCCATCCAAGGAAAAAACCGCGGGCCTTATGCAGGGAGTCATTTCAGGCATAGGTGGATATGGAAACGCCGTGGGAGTCCCCACTGTCGGTGGAAAAACAGTTTTCGACGGATGTTACGATGGAAATCCCCTTGTAAACGCCTTTTGCGCCGGGCTTGTGAGGCATGACGGCATCGTCAGGTCCAACACGGCAAAACCTGGTCAAATCACGGTTCTTCTCGGCTCGCGCACCGGCAGGGACGGCATAGCCGGCGCGGCTTTCGCCTCCGCCCGGCTGGAAGAAGACACGAAAGGAAGCCGTCCGCAAGTTCAAATCGGCGACCCCTTCGTAGAAAAGCTTCTTATAGAATGTTGCCACGAGCTCCTGAGCAAAGGCCTGATAGTCAGCATGCAGGACATGGGAGCCGCCGGGATAACCTCTTCGGCAAGTGAAATCGCCGCAAAAAGCGGTAGGGGCGTCTTGATTCACGCCGAAAAAGTGCCACTCAGGGAAAAGGGTATGAATGCCTGGGAAATAGCCCTCTCCGAATCACAGGAAAGGATGTTGCTCGTTATAGAACCTCGTTATTTCGATACCGTCGCGGAATGCGCTGGGAAATGGCAGCTGGAGTGCGCTGCGATCGGTGAAGTGACCGATGATGGCCGTTTCCGGATTATGGAAAAAGGAAAGACCCTGGTCGACCTCCCGGCGGAAATCGTGGGAGGAGGGTGTCCGGAAATCCACTGGCCATCCATACCTCTTTCCGAATCGCTGACAAAGGACCTCACAGACACCGTAGAACCGGAGTATCCCGACGAATGGGGGAACCACGTTCTGGATCTGCTCTCTTCACCGAACCTTAAAGAAAGGGCCTGGATATACGAGCAATATGATCATATGGTCCAGATAAATACCGTTGTCCCGCCCGGCGGTCCTGTTTCGGTCTTGCGTGTCAAGGGCTCGGAGCGCCTTTTAGCCTTTACGATGGAAAGCGATCCTTGGTCCTGCGGCCTTGACCCCTTTGCCGGAGGTGCGGAAACTTTCATGAAAGCTGCAAGACCTCTTTACGTATGCGGCGCACAGGTTCTGGGAATGACGGATTGCCTTAACTACCCTTCACCCGAGGACCCGGGAAATTTCTGGGCCCTGGAGGAGTCAGTAAAAGGGCTCGCTACCGCGGCATCGGAAATGGACTGTCCTGTTGTTTCCGGCAATGTCAGCCTCTACAACGAATCTCCGGCCGCAAAAATTCTCCCATCACCACTGGTCGGTCTGGTGGGATTGCTCAGCCGCCGTGAGGAGTATCTTTCCTGTGGTTCGTGGAACGAAGGCGACAAGCTCTTTCTCGTAGGCCCCATCAAGGGTTCTCTTGCCAGCAGTTTGTCAAAAAGATTGCTTTGCGGGTTATCTTCGGGAAGACCCTTTGTTTTCGACGCTGCGAAGGAAAGGAGTTTCCGTCAAAAAGCACTTGAGACGGCACACCGGTCTCTTGCGTCCTCGGGCAGGGTTTTGGCAGGTGGAGGCCTGACAGTGGCGCTTGCGAAAGAGTGCGTCTTGTCGAAAATCGGAGCCAAAGTCGATCCGGAATGTTTCATGGAAGCCTTCGAGGTTTTTTTTAGTGAAGGCGGCCCCAGGGCCCTTTATGCAGTTCCCAGCGGCAAAGAAAAGGAATTCCGCGAACTTTGGGATTCCTTCGGATGCGCTTTTATTGGGAGCGTTTCAGGCGAACGTCTCAGGATCGACGGATTCCTCGACCTCGACATAGACGACCTTTCGGTCGCCTGGAAAGGGTGATTCAGATGTGCGGTGTATTCGGCGCATTTTCGAAAGACGGAAATTCTGTCCTCGAGGATGTTTATCTTGGTCTTTACGCGCTTCAGCATCGTGGACAGGAAACGGCGGGGATTGCCTGGACAGACCTCTTCGGCAATAAAAACGTACATGCCATGAGGGGGAGCGGTCTGGTTCACACAGCGCTGGACCAGAAGGCTCTTTCCTCGAATACTGCAAATGTTGCCATCGGTCATGTCCGTTACTCCACAGCTGGCGGAAGCGATTTTTCCAATGCCCAACCTATCATTGCAAACTACGCGAGAGGGTCCGTTGCGATAGCTCATAATGGCAATATCACAAACGCAACGGCGATACGAAATTTTCTCGAAAACCGGGGAGCTATCTTTCAATCTACCGGCGATACGGAAACCATACTTCACCTTATGGCTCACCAGTCCCACAAACCTCCCCTTGACGCCCTCGTGGGGGCACTGAGGCTGTTGCGCGGCGCTTACAGCCTGGCGGTTCTTCTGGGAAACAGGTTGATAGCCGCCCGGGATCCATGGGGGTTTCGCCCGCTGATAATCGGTCAACGGGGGGAGGTCACTTATGTCGCCTCCGAAAGCTGCGCCCTGGATATCGTCGGAGCTGAAATAATCAGGGACGTAAAACCGGGCGAGATACTGGTGATAGACGAAAAAGGAATGAAAAGCCTGAAAATACCCGTCACACCTCGCAGGAAACACCTTTGCGCTTTCGAATACGTCTATTTCGCTCGCCCGGACAGCCTCATCGATGGCCGTTCAGTTTACGGCGTCAGAAAGGCCCTGGGTTGCTATCTAGCGAAAAGCAGCCCATGCGGAAAAGCAGATATGGCTACGGGATTGCCCGACAGCGGCACCATATCCGCCATCGGCTACGCGGAAGCATCGGAGCTCCCTTATGAAAAAGTCATAGTCAGAAACAGGTATGTGGGAAGAACGTTTATAGAGCCCACACAACGCGTGAGGGACTTGGGCGTCAAGATCAAGCTCAACCCGATAGGCAAGATGATTGACGGGAAAAGAATCGTCGTAGTGGACGATTCCATTGTCAGGGGCACAACCGTGCAAAGGGTCATTTCGATGATAAGAGATAGTGGAGCCGACGAAGTACACGTCCGCATAGCCTCGCCTCCAGTCAGGTTTCCCTGTTACTATGGCATAGACACGCCGACATGCGAGGAACTTGCCGCCGCAAGAATGGATACGGAAACGTTGTGCCGGAATATAGGCGCCGATTCGCTTGCCTATATAAGTGTTGAAGACATGACGGAAGCCATCGGTCTACCCGCTCCCGACCTGTGCACGGCCTGTTTTACCGGGGAATACCTACAGGGAGGCGAAGATTATGAAATGGACCTATAAAAAGGCCGGCGTCAACCTGGAAGACGCAACAAACTGGGTGGAAACCGTCCGCCGTCATGTTTCGCGGCTTAACGACCCCAATGTGATAGGCGGCATAGGAGGTTTCGCCGGGTTGTATCGCATTGGAGACGGGAAGCTCCTCGCAGCCTGTACAGATGGTGTAGGTACCAAGATTGAAGTAGCCCGACTAGCAGACTACTATGGGAGCATTGGGCAGGATCTGGTCGCCATGAACGTCAACGACCTGGTCACATGCGGCGCAAGACCGCTTTTTTTCCTCGATTACATTGCGTGCGGCTTGCTTGACCTCAAACGCCTCGAGCCGCTTCTTGAAGGTATCGTAAAAGCCTGCGGAGAGGTCGGATGCTTTCTCCTCGGCGGGGAAACGGCGGAAATGCCCGGCGTCTACGAACCTGAAGGGATAGACATAGCGGGCTTTTCGGTGGGCATCGTAGACGAAACAAAGCTTGTAACAGGAGAAAATACACAGCCGGGCTACAAGATCGTTGGCCTTCCAAGTTCCGGCATACATAGCAACGGATTCAGCCTCGTAAGGAAGGTGCTCATCGGAAAGGACGGTAGAAAAGCCCTGACCCGGGTCGTCAGTAAACTGGGCGAACCACTTTCGACCGCCCTGCTTAGGCCCACCCGTCTTTACGTCAGGCAGGCTCTGGAAGCTTGTGCAAAGATACCTGTTTCTGCAATGGCCCATATTACCGGAGGAGGTCTCGAGGAAAATATCTCCCGTGTCCTGCCCCCGGGTCTTTCCTTACATCTTGACTACAATTCATGGACGCGCCCGCCGATTTTCAACTACATAGCGGAGCATGGCGTTTCCGAAGAAGAAATGCGCAGGGTTTTCAACCTGGGAATAGGATTCGTATTTATCCTGCCGGAAGAATGGGCCCAAAAACTTTGCCCACTTTTGGAAAAGATGGGCGAAAAACCTGAAATAATCGGAGAAATAACGGGATGAAAAAAAAGCTGGCGATCCTGGTCTCCGGTACAGGCAGCAACATGGAAGAAATAGCGAAAAACTGCATCAGGAGTTTCATAAATGCGGAAGTCGCTTTTGTCGCATCCGACAAGTCGGACGCGGCGGGACTCGAAAAGGCGAGGTATTTGGGAATATCCACCATGGTGTTGCCCTACCTCGAGGAAGGTAAAGAAATTGCGGAAAAGGTTCTTATCGATAAAATCCTCAAGGAACAAGTGGACTGGCTCGTTCTGGCCGGTTTTATGAGAATCCTTTCGGCGGGCCTCGTGCAGAAGCTGTCAGGGAAAATCGTCAACATTCACCCTTCCCTCCTCCCCGCTTTCCCAGGAACGAAAGCTATCGAAAGAGCATGGAACGCCGGAGTCAAAATAACCGGTGTCACCGTGCATCTGGTGGATGAAAAGATAGACCACGGGCAGATATTGGCCCAGGAACCCGTGCGTGTGACAGGGTCTGAAACCCTTGAAAGCCTCGAACGCAAAATACACGATGTAGAACACCGTATCTATTACCGAGTTTTGAGAGATCTGGTAAATGGGAACCTGTCCGTAACGAAAAGGAGGAAACCTGTGTGACGAAAAAAAGAGCACTTATTTCGACCTACGACAAAACCGGCCTCGCCCCGTTCGCAAGAGCTTTGGCCGAAATGGACTATGAAATTGTATCGAGTTCCGGGACGGCAAAGTTCCTGCGCCAGGAAGGCATGGAAGTCACCGAGGTCTCGGACCTGACGGGCTACCCCCACCTTCTCGGTGGCAGGGTCAAGACGATTCACCCGCTTATCGTCGGAGGAATCCTCGCTCGAAAACAGGTTCAGGAAGACCTTTATGACGTAGAGGCCTTCCAAATTCCACTTATGGACATAGTGGTCTGCAATCTTTACCCTTTCGAGGAAACCGCGTCCAGCGGAGCAGATCTGGATTCCCTTTTGGAAAACATCGATATCGGCGGTGTTACCCTGATACGGGCGGCGGCAAAAAATTTCCGCGACGTCGCTTGTGTAGTGGATCCTTCCGATTACAATAACGTTATCGAAGAAATCCGCTCAGAAGGTGACGTAACGCTCGTAACCAGAGAAAATCTCGCACTCAAGGCATTTTCGACCACTTGCTGGTATGACGCCGCGGTGTTTCGCGGCCTGGCCAGGGAAACGGGATTCAGCCCCGACTCACTTTCAAATCGTATCCCGATGGCATCGAAAAAAATCCTTTCCCTCCGTTATGGTGAAAACCCGCACCAACAGGCGGCACTTTACCTTCCGCCTCTGGCTGAAATACCCTGGCGACAGCTTTCTGGAAAGCCGCTTTCCTACAACAATATCCTTGACTTGGACTGCGCCCTTAGATCTTGCTCTCTTTTTCAGTCTGACTGTGCTTGTGTGATCATAAAACATACGACACCCTGCGGGCTCGCCGTTGGAGAAAATCCCCTCGACGCCTACAGTAAAGCTTTTGCCTGTGACCCGCTATCTTCCTTCGGTGGCATTGTCGGATTTAACAGGACCGTCACGATGGAGACGGCCAGGGCTTTTACGAAAAATTTCGCGGAAGTACTCGTCGCACCCGGGTTTCCGGAAGATGTCGTCAAATACCTTCAGAAGGAGCGACCAAATCTGAGAGTCCTCACCTGGGACGGTGGAAGAGTTTCGCCCATTCAGGTCACCGGTACGTGGAGCGGTCTGCTCATGCAGGAAGATTCTATGCCACCCCTGCCGGACCCCCAAAAGGGCAAATGGGTGGTAAAGGACCGAGAAGACCTTTGGGATGATCTTCTTTTCGCCTGGAAGGCCGCCGCACTTTGCAAAAGCAACGCCATCGTAGTAGCTTCAAGGAAGGCTACAACAGGCATCGGATCGGGTTTTACAAGCAGGGTTGGTGCCGTTCGTTGGGCACTTGATCAGGCGAAAGACAAGGCATGTGGAGCCGTCATGGCCTCCGATGCTTTCTTCCCTTTCGCTGATTCACTGGAAGAGGCATCACGGGCCGGTATCGCCGCCATAATCCAGCCGGGAGGATCTGTAAGGGACAAGGAAGTAATTGAGGCAGCCGAACGTCTTGGAATAAGCATGTTCCTTTCAGGTGCCCGGACATTCCGACATTGAGACAGGGATTCATCTTGAAGGAGGACAATGGGATGCGCGTATTGCTGTTGGGTAAAGGAGCACGAGAACATGCCCTCGCGTGGGCGATAAACAAGTCGCCCCTCCTGGATGACCTTCATTGCATGCCTGGAAACGGTGGAATCGAGGAAATAGCCGAAACACACAAGGGCAACCATGAAGACGTTCAGGATGTTTGCAATTTATGCGAATACCTCAAGCCCGACTTGGTCGTCGTAGGACCCGAGGCTCCCCTTGTCGCAGGGGTGGCCGATTTGCTCACGGAAAAGGGCATTTTGACTTTCGGCCCTCCCTCTGAAGGGGCCCTTCTTGAAGGGAGCAAGGCTTTTGCGAAGCAATTCATGTCAAGTCACGGGATCCCGACGGCGGATTTCGATATCTGCTTCACCCTGAATGATGCAAAAAACGCCCTCCAGAAGCGTGATGCTCCTTTTGTGATAAAAACCGACGGTCTGGCCGCCGGCAAGGGTGTATTCGTAACAGAAACGAAAGAAGAAGCCTTATCCGCCTGCAAGAAACTCTTGGAAGAAAACCTCTTCGGAGAAGCCGGTAAAAAGGTCGTCATCGAAGATTACCTGAACGGGAAAGAACTTACCGTGCTGGTAGTAACCGACGGTCGGTCCTGGAAACTTCTTCCACCGAGCCAGGACCACAAGCGTGCTTTCGACGGCGACAAGGGCCCCAATACCGGGGGCATGGGGGCTTTCTGCCCTGTCCCCTGGGTTGAAGAAGATTTCCTGGCCCGCGTTGAGGAAAAAATCGTCGCACCCACGATACGGGGACTGGCATCCAATGGAATCCCCTTTCGGGGAGTGCTCTACTGTGGACTCATGACAGACGAAGATGGAAACTGCCGTGTTCTCGAGTATAACGTGCGTATGGGAGACCCTGAGACTCAGGTCGTTCTCCCTGTTTTTCCAGGAGATTTCCTTGAGGCCGCTCTTGCAGCCTGCCGTGAAGATCTCGAAAACATTTTTTGGGAACCAACCGGAGACTATGCCGTCGGAGTCGTAATGGCGTCGGGCGGCTATCCGGGAACTTACAAGCGCGGGATAGAGATTTTTGGAATCGAAGACTTAAAAGACCACGAACAAACACATGTATTCCAGGGTGGTACAAAAAAATCAGGAGGACGTCTTTTCACCGACGGTGGGAGGGTGCTCACCGTAGTCGGGACAGGCTCGACGATCGCACAGGCGAGAAAACGCGCCTATGACGCCGTCGGCCACATTTCCTTTGAGGGCGCTCACTTCCGCAGGGACATCGCTTCTTTCGCGCAGAAACAGGGAGAGTGAAGACAATGGATAAAAGACCTATGGTAGGTATAGTAACTGGATCCAAATCGGATCTGGATGTCGCCAAAAAGGTCTTCGAAACTCTCGAAGAGCTTGATATAGAAGCTGAAGTTACCATAGCCTCCGCTCACAGAACCCCCGACGATGCCAAATCTTATGCTAAAAACGCCAGAGACCGCGGTATAAAGGTCATCGTAGCGATCGCAGGTCTTTCGGCGGCGCTGCCAGGCGTTATGGCCGCCCACACGAGTCTTCCCGTCATAGGAGTTCCTGTGAACGCGGGAACGTTGGGTGGATTTGACGCTCTACTTTCCATAGCCCAGATGCCCCCGGGGGTACCAGTGGCGGCAATGGGAATCGAGGGAGCAAAAAACGCTGCTCTTATGGCGGCTAGAATTATTGCCCTGCAAGACACGCTTCTTCATGAACGCCTTTGCGATGTCGGGTTAAAGGGTGGCCAAAAAGTCAGGGAATCGAGGACTTCCATATCGGGAATGCCGTTAGCTCCGGAAGAAGCTTTCACGAAGGAGTGATATTGATAACACAGAAAAATTCGTATCGTTACCTGAAGTGGTCTTCGGTTTTAAGGGAACGCTGGGGAAAGAGGGTGCAGAAAATCACGCTGGACATAGGGGCTGGCTGTCCGCATCGTAAAAGTTTGACAAGCGGGGGCTGTGTCTTTTGCGACAGCCTGGGGGGAGGAAGTGGAGCCCATCTCGCAGGCATCGGCCTCGAAAAACAAATCCAGCTGGGTTACGAACGCCTGAAAAAAAGATACAAAACAGACAGCGCGATACTGTACTTTCAAAGCTACTCCACTACAAACATTGCAACAGGCGAGCTGGTGGAGATAATAGAACGTGCCCTTGAATTTTCCGGTAATCATGGAACAGCTGCAGGAATTGCAATCGGTGCCCGTCCCGACCAGGTCCCGGACGAAATGCTAGAATATCTGGAAGACCTTGCCGCTAGCGGCCTTGAAACCTGGCTGGAACTCGGAGTTCAGACAACGGACCCTTCCGGCCTGAAATGGCTGAACAGGGGACATGGCCTTAGCGAAGTCGAAGATTCCCTTAAAAGGATTCGAAAACGCAAGGGCATTTCGCTATGTGCCCATCTGATAGCAGGCATACCTGGCGAGAAACGTCATCAGTTGTGCCTTTCGTCAAAATGGCTCTCGGAACGCGGCATTGACGGCGTAAAATTCCATCCCCTGCATGTTTTGAGCGGGGCACCCCTGGAAAAGCTGTATAGAGGCGGTGGATTTTCACCCCTATCCATGGAAGAATACGTAGATAATGTTGTTGAAGCCCTCCAAATGACACGTCCCAATGTGGTCGTACAAAGACTGGCTGCTGACGCTTCACCGCCAAGGCTTGTCGCGCCAGCGTGGCTTACGGACAAGACATCCGTTCTCAAGGCTATCGACGATAAACTTATCCAGCTCGACGCACGACAGGGAGACAAATGGGATAGTTGAACTGTCGGATCGTAAATTCAACATACAACCCTTGTTGAGAGCTAAAAATCATCAGGAGCGCTTTGTACCCAGGTAACCCAAAAAAAGAAGGATCGGAACAAAAATGAATTTGGCAGGTCCAGCGAAAAACTGCCTGACCGGTTCCAGCCCATAAAGAAATTTCATCACAATTGCCAAAGTGACACAAATAAAAAGCAGCGTCGTGAGAGGCGAGCGCTGTTTTTCTTTTTCCCCCTTTTCTTCCTCTTCAGGCAACCCGACCACCTCTTTCAACCAGAATACTCCTTTTCCCCTGTATAAAAACAAAAAAATATCAGCCACGTTATCCCCAAGTATACAGAAATCCGGGGCTCACGCCAAACAAAAAGCCTCTTCCGAAATTTATTCGGGAGAGGCTTTTTAAAAAGAAACCAGGTTTTGACGATTATTTTCCTATAAGCCCTTTCAAAGCTTCAAGTGCCTTGAAATAATCAGGATGATTGCTGATCTCCGGTACGATCTCCATGTATCTGATCACGTCGTCCTTGTCAACCACGTAAACGGCTCTGGCAAGAAACCTGAGTTCCTTGACGAGGACACCCCAGTTCTTTCCGAAAGAGGCCTCTCTATGGTCGGAAAGGGTTTTGATGTTGTAAATATCCTCGGCCATGCAAAAACGCTTGATTGCGAAAGGAAGGTCCATGCTGATATTTAGAATAACCACGTCATCCGGCAAATTCACAGCCTCTTCGTTGAAACGATGAGCCTGCATATCGCAAACCGGCGTATCAAGCGAAGGAGTCACTGAGATTACCTTGATCTTGCCGGAAAAATCCTTCAGCGTGTATTCCTTGAGGTCCTGGTCGACAACCTTGAAGTCGGGAGCTTTCTGGCCTGTTTCGACTTTTTCCCCCATCAGGGTCATCGGCATCCCATTTAACGTTACTTTCCGCTCCTTATTCACAGGAGAACACCTCCATAATAATTTTTTGGTATTTTGTTTTTCCTTATTCGGTTTCTTTGAAAGCCTGTTTCGTCGCTTCACATAAAGGACAGGTTTCCGGTGCAGACCTTTCGGCAATATGCCCGCAAACAGTGCACAAGTAAAGATCAACGGGCTCATCACTGCCAAGCTGATCGAGAGCTTTCTTGTACAATTTGGCGTGAACCTTCTCCGCTTCAATTGCGTATTTGAAGGCTTTCAATGCTGCCTTGTCTTCTTCCGTCTCGGCAACTTCGATAAACTCGGGATACATTTCGGTGAATTCGTAAGTTTCGCCTTCTATTGCAGTCTTCAGGTTTTCCGCCGTCGTCCCTATCTTGCCCATGGCCCTGAGGTGGGCATTTCAAGACCTCCTCTCGTCTTTTTCCAAAACGACCCTTCTTTTATCACTGGTCCGACTTTCAGGCAAGTCCCGGAATTTTTTCCCAAAAAAGCAGCGACAACCACTTGAGCAATCATGACTGTCACCTGCGGTTTGACCTCGCTACGGTTTTTATGCCATTGACCGGTGCAGAGTGAGAAGGTCGTCCAGAACACCGTAGGCAGTGTCATAAAGGTTTGGATCTTCCTGGGTTACCATAATGGGGTTCATCAGGTCCGTTTCTATCCTGAGTATAGAACCCGAGCCTGATACGGCGGAAAAATGATGGTTTTCAGGGAGCTCCTCCACCCCAACAGACGCCTTTATGGTTCCGTTTTCGACTTTTGCCCTGCAAACGAGCTTTAAATGCCGCCCCCTTCTGCGGGCCGAGGTGATTTCCTCTTCAGTGATTCCTGTTATTCCCGAGCGGTTGACCTCGTATGGGGTAATATTTGCATTCATAAGAACGTTCGCCAACACCGCCGTCTTTGCGGCGGCATCCCAGCCCTCGAGATCAAGAAAAGGTTCAGCCTCCGCTATTCCCAGCCTCTGCGCCTCCTTAACGGCTTCTTCCATGGGAAAGCCCTGTTCCATTTTAGTCAATACGAAATTAGTAGTCGAATTGAGAATTCCCTCGATTCCCTTTACCGTGCAACCTTTCAAGGTGCATCGTGCGAGGTTGAACACTGGAGCTCCGTCCATTACGACCGTTTCGAAAAGGAACCTGCACCTTTTTTCGCGGGCAAGTTCTGAAAGCTCCGAATACCTGAAAGCCACAGGGCCCTTGTTTGCCGAAACAACATGCTTTCCTCTTCCCAGCGCGGCACGTATGTGAGAGACGGCAGGTTCCCCATGGTTTTCGATGGAAAGCGTAGACAGTTCCACAAGGACGTCGTATTCAAGCCTTTGAGTCGCTTCGAGAGCTCCCGTTTCCGAATAGAAGGAAGACCCTGCATCGAATTTACCGTAACGCTCCATCATCGTAAGGGCGGCGTCGAAATCGACACCTTGCGGGTCTATCAGGCCCCCCCGGCTTCGGGTAATAATTCCTGCCGGGATAACTTCCAGATCACCCAGACCAGGGAAATATTCCCGCTCCCGGGAAAGGATGGATGCAACCTTTTGACCCAGGTTACCGAAACCAACTATAAGCGCTCTCATCCTGGTTTCTCTTTTGGCCTCTATTGAGCTATTTCCCTAACCACATCAAGGAGGCGAACCACCTCTTCTTCCGTGTTGTACAAGGAAATGCCTACGCGCGTCACTCCGCCTCTTTCAAGCAATCCTAGAACCTCGATCGGCCTGATTCCGTAAAAATGGCCGTCCCATGCACAGATTCCCTTTTCGTTGAGTCTTTTGCAGACTTCGACCGGATCTTTGCCCTCTATAGTGAAAGATACCGTCGGTGCTCTCTCGTTCGTTGCAAAGGAAGGGCCTATAACAGTTACGCCCGGAATTTCTTGCAGTCCTTCAAAAATTCTTTTGGCCAGAATGTGTTCGTATCGGGCAAGACGCTCCATGGCTTGAACGATTTTTTCCCTGAGGTTTTCCCCTTTGCCGAAAGTCGCTATATAGTCCACTGCGGCGCCCGCACCGGAGATGGCCGCGTGGTTCAGCGTGCCCGTCTCTATACAGTAGGGGGCATACTGTTCCTGCGTGCGTAGTCGGTAAGCGGGTATGGAATCGAGCAGGCCTTCCCTGCTGTAAAGAATGCCCAAATGGGTCCCATAAAACTTGTAGGCCGAACACAGAAGGAAATCCACACCAAGACTGCTGGCGTCTATGGGAAAATGCGGAGCATAGTGGACGGCATCCACCAAAAGCCATGCGCCCACCTGATAGGCCATCTGCCTGGCTCTGCGCACGTTGTTGACGGTCCCGGTGGTATTGGCGGAAAACCCCATCGCGACAAGACGCGTATTTTCGTTAAGCTTCGATTCCATGTCTTCGTAATCGAGCGTAGCGTCATCCTTGATGCGCACCTCTTGAACTATAATGCCCTCTTCCCTGAGAGCTATCCACGGCCCTCTGTTGGCTTCGTGATCAAGCTGGGTAATAAGAATTTCGTCTCCTGGCTGGAAATGCTTGCCCAGGGCGCGGCTGAGCATATAGTTCAGTGTAGTCATGTTATGGCCGAAAGAGATATTTTTCCCGGACCCGGCACCTAAAAAGGCGGCGAGTTTATGGCGTGTTTCTTCTATCATTGCATCGGATTCGTTAGTAGTGATAAAAAAACCGTGGGTGTTGGAATTGCATGTCTTGTAATACCAGGAAACCGCGTCGATGACCTGACGTGGCACCTGCGTTCCGCCTGGGCCGTCAAGGTACGCCAGGGGGTAACCGTTGTGAGTCCTCTCCAGTGATGGGAAATCTTTCCTTCTTTCGATAAAATCGGCAAAACTGCTCAGCTCGTTCATTGGTCAGTCTCCTTTATGGGAATTTGCATTTCAGTGACAGGACTGTCCTTAATGGTATACCATGAGTTGCAAAAGTTGCAATCTGCGCTAACTTGATGTCGGGAATCAAAACAAAACAATCCAAAGGAGCATGTGGAATGGATCCCGAAAGAAAAGAACGAATCCTGGATTTTCTCCTTTTTGCAGATAAAGCAAAAACTGTGGAACGTGCCGGTTACGTGGACGAAACAGGCCGACACGAAACGGATGCCGAACATATGTGGCATACAGCCCTTTGGGCTATGCTCCTTTACCGCGAAATCGATTTCCCTGTCGACTTGCAGCACGTTTTATGCCTTATCCTGGTTCATGACCTGGTAGAGATCTATGCAGGCGACACCTACGCCTATGACACGAAAGGCATAAAAACTCAAAACACCCGCGAAGAAGAAGCCGCAGGCAAACTTTTTTCCCGTTTGCCGGAAGATCTTGGGAGATGGCTTCACGACCTCTGGAAAGAATTCGAAGCGGCAATTACGCCGGAAGCCCGCTTCGCAAAGGCGCTCGATCACCTTCAGGGATTTTCGCAAAATTGTATCTCCAAAGGCACTTCCTGGAAGGAAAACGGGATTACCCGGGAAAGAACCTTTGAGAGAACGGACCTGCCCCGTAAAACGGACCCGACGCTGGCCGATATGGTCGAAAGTCTTTACGCCATCGCCGACGCCTGCGGTGCCTGGCCGGAGGTCGATTGAAAATGCACTCTTTTGATTTGTGCATAATCGGCGCCGGGCCGGCAGGTCTTTTGGCGGGTATAATAGCGGCGTCGGCGGGATCAAGGGTTATCCTGCTTGAGAAAAACCCTGAAGCCGGGAAAAAACTGCTTCTGACGGGAAAAGGCCGTTGCAACATAACCCACGCGGCGTCTTCCGCAAAGGAAATTACAGAAACCTTTGGCAAAAATGGCAGATTCCTGCATTCTGGACTCTCACGTTTCGGGGTAGCGGAAACTTACAGGTTCTTCGAAAACCTGGGGATACCCCTGAAAGTGGAACGAGGAAACCGCGTATTTCCGGAATCAGGGTCCGCGAAAGATGTGCGTGACCGGCTCCTTGTAGAATTTTCCCGTAAGGGCGGCGTCTTCCGTATGAATTGTCCTGTTCACGCATTAGAGGCATCCCCTCGCATGGTTAATCGCGCCCTTCTAAAAGACAAGAGCGTAATCAATGCCTCCCGTTTTATTATCGCCACCGGAGGCCTTTCATATCCACAGACCGGTTCGACAGGCGATGGTTACCGTTGGGCGAAAGCCCTTGGGCACACGATAAATCCGACGTTACCGGCTTTGTCGCCGGTGCGGCTTGCAGAAGGCTGGGTTTGCGAGGTTTCGGGTTTATCGCTGAAAAATGTGCGTCTTACGCTTCTTGTAAACGGCAAGGAAACAGAATCACGCTTCGGCGAGCTTGATTTCACCCCTTTCGGCATTAGCGGGCCCATTGGTATGGATTTATCGCGTAATATCGGTCACGCTCTGAATCGACAGCAAAAGACGGAGTTGAAACTGGACCTTAAACCCGCACTGGATTTTAAAAGTCTCGACCGCAGAATTCTCAGGGAATTGAATGCTGCCGGTTCCAAACCAATTTCCGCGGTCCTTGAAACGCTTATGCCCAAAAAGCTTATACCTCCTTTTGCAAGACTCTGCTCACTGTCCCTTGAGCAGAAATCAGCAACATTGACAAAAGAAAAGAGGCTCGAGCTATCAAGGCTGCTTAAGGCCATTTCACTGAAGCCTCTTTCTCTTTTGGGTTTCAAGTGGTCTTTGATTACTTCCGGTGGGGTATCTCTCGATGAGGTAGATCCGCGAACCATGGCGTCGAAATTGACGGAAAACCTGTATTTCGCGGGAGAAATACTCGACCTGGATGCGCCCACCGGCGGTTACAACCTCCAGGCATGCTGGACAACGGGCTACATCGCCGGTATATCTGCCGCTGCTTGACGATCGGCATTTCACAGGAATTCGTAGTCCGCGGGGTCTACTATGCCTTTCGGCTTTTCACCTTCAAGAAATCTGCGCACGTTTTCTGCGGCACGCCGCACGGCGATGGGGTAAATTTCCGGAACCATGTTGGAGTTGTGAGGAGAGCCAAGGATATTTCCCAATTCGAAAAAAGGATAGTTCAGCTTGAACTCTCCGTGCACATGCGGCTCTACCCACCAGGCATCTATACCCACCTTGAAATCCGGGTTTTTCAGCATGTGTTCGTAAAGCGCTTCCTCCTGGATTACAGGCCCCCTGGCCGGGTTGATAAGTATGGCGTCGGGTTTCATTTTCGCGAGCTCGTCCTTGCCTATGAGACCTTTAGTGTGTCTCGTCAATGGAACGGCAATGACTACAACATCGGATTCGGCGAGCAACCTGCCGAGATCTTTCATGGTCCCTATAAAATCCACTACTTCGTCTGTCTTTCCGCTGGTATTGACGGCCAGGATTTTCATTCCGAAGGCTTTCATCAGGCAGGCGGTGGTCTTCCCTATCCCCCCGAAACCAATGATCCCGGCAGTTTTACCTTTGAACCAGGTGTTATACACGTCACGGCGGAACTCTCCCCGTTTTAGTTCGTTGTGCCGTTTTAGAAAATTCTTGCCCAGGGCGAGCATCATTCCGACGATGTGTTCAGCCATCGGTTCCGCCCAGGCTCCAGCGTTGGCGCAAATCATCACCGATTGAGGCAACACGTTATAGGGAACGGCGTCGACTCCAGCCAGAAGGGTCTGTATCATCGTTCCATCCCTAAGCAGTCGGAATTCATCCTTTCCCAGCTCGTTGTGAACCATGAACGACAGAAGGGCGTCCACTTCCTTAAGTCGGGTTTTTCTTTCTCTGGTTTCGAGATCTTCCAGGAAAATTATTTCAGCCACGTCATTCAAGACTTCATATACGGGTTCTTTCCATCCCTTTTCGGGATGGAAGGTAACAATTACCTCTTTTTTGTTTCTCACTCGGAGCCACTCCTTTCATTCTCCATACCTGACCAGTCTTTATACCAATCAGGCCTCAACAAGTTCGTCAAGGGCTTTTTCCATATCCTGCCACACCGCCTCCGGTGTTTCAATTCCGGCGGATAGTCTGACAAGACCGTCGGTAATCCCCAAACTTATCCTGACATCTGCCGGGACTGACCTGTGTGAGGTTTTAGCGGGATGGGAAAGCGTGGTTTTGACAGCCGCGAGGCTCGGTAAAAGCTCCACATTTTCCAGGTTTCGCACAAGTCGGGAAACACCATCTTCTCCTCCTGCAACCTCAAAACTCAGCATACCGCCGAAGCCGTTTCGGAGCAATTTCCGTGCTATCCCATATGATGAATGCCTTTCCAGGCCTGGATAAAACACTTTCTTCACCGCCGGGTGCCTTTCGAGCTTACGAGCCAGGTAAAGAGCGTTTTCGGCGTGCTTTTCCATCCTGAGCGGAAAAGTCTTGAGTCCCCTTAAAGTTAGCCAGGCATCAAAGGGGCTCATGCAGCCGCCCATCAATGCGCGAAATCTTCCTGTTTTCTCCATATCCGCGGCAGAACCTCCTGCCATTCCGCCTGTAACGTCACTGTGCCCGTTAAGGTACTTTGTAAGGCTTTCCAGAACAACATGTGCCCCTTCCTCGACAGGACGGCAAAAGGCCGGAGTAGCAAAGGTGTTGTCCACTACGACACGGCAACGGTGTTTTTCCGCCTCCTCGCAAAGCCCTGCTATATCACATACTTGCATCAGCGGGTTCGATATGGTTTCCACATAAAGGAGCCTGGTGTTCTCTCGAAAGGACGATTCAAGGTCTGCAGGGTCCTGAAACTCCAGAAAATCGACTTCAACCCCCCAATAGGGGAGAATTTCTCTAAATAACTTGTGAGTTTCTCCATAAAGCACCTTCGACGCCAAAACGTGGTCGCCCGGTTTGACAAGTGAACATATAGTCGTGGTAATTGCCGCCATGCCCGACGAAAATGCGAGGGCTCGTTCTGTTCCCTCAAGATGGGACAACTCCTCCTCAAGAAGACGCACAGTGGGGTTTGAAGTACGAGAATAGACGTACCCCGGTTTTCCCCCCTCATAGACGGCATCCACGTCTTCGAGAGTTTCAAAGGAAAAAACCGAGGTAGCATAAATCGGGGGAACCTCCGGCTTCGTGATCCCACACTGCCCGATTCCGACCTTTTCTTCGGCTGACTCTTTTCTCTTCATAAAAACCACGCTCCTTCTGATATAAAAACAAAAAACCTGACCCGATTTTTGGAAAAACTCCTTTCATCCCTGTGTACCTTATGTGCTATTCGCTTTGCCACATTTTATTTTACGATACTTCACAGTGTCTGCGTTGCCGATCCTCCCAATATGTGTTATTTTTTTCTTGACCTCCGAGCCTTTGCTCCTGCCGGCACAATGTCAATGGAGCCAGGCCGTAGGGTATTCCTGGAAACAGGAGTGCCTCCCGTGATTGGAAAGGAGGGATCGTGCCCGATAAATGAAAAGGCCGCCTTCCTGGCGGCTTTTTTTTGCGGGAGGTTTTTCAAGCCAAGAAAAACAATACAAAGGAGGAATGAAGCATGAGAAGATTTTTTGCCCTTCTGGCGGCAGCAGTTTTCGTAATCGCTGCTCCCTTTGCCGCTTTGGCCGATGCGCCGGTATTAATGATGGCAACCACCACAAGTACAGACAACACGGGACTTCTTGACGAACTGGCCCCCGCTTTCCAGGAAGCCACGGGGATCGAGCTTCGCTGGACATCGGTGGGAACAGGGAAAGCGTTGGAACTCGGGAAAAACTGCGACGTAGACGTTTTGCTGGTCCATGCCCCCGACCTCGAAAAAGCCTTCGTATCGGACGGGTACGGAGTCAACAGGAAAGAGGTAATGTACAACGATTTCGTGGTCATCGGGCCTCCCTCGGACCCTGCGAACGTCAAGGGTATGAGCGTAAAAGAGGCTTTCGAAACGATCCGTTCCAAGAAAGCGCTCTTTGCCAGCCGAGGCGACAATTCCGGAACACACGCAACGGAACTCGAACTTTGGAAAAAAGCAGGGATCAAGGAACCGGACAAGGAGTCCTGGTATATCCAGACAGGACAGGGCATGCTCAATACAATAAATATCGCTGCTGAACGCGATGCCTATACACTAACCGACAGGGGAACCTTCATAAAGTACGAAGCAAATCATGATGGGAACCCGCCGCTTGTCATCCTGGTTGAAGGTGATGAATCCCTCTTCAACCAGTACAGTGTGATCGCCGTCAACCCGAAACGTTGCGAAAACGTCAAATACGATCTCGCCATGAAGTTCATCGAGTGGATGACTTCCCAAGAAGCCCAGAAAAAGATTGCCGATTTTCGGCTTCTCGGCAAGCAACTTTTCGTTCCGAACGCCAAATAGAATATCGTTTCATTTACGTGAAATGTCTTTAAAATCAGGCAATATTAGTAAGCAAAACGGTTTCGGCGCCGACTTTCTCTTCCGGCGCCGTCCTTTTCGACAGGAAGTGACTATATGGACTATATCCTGGAAGGTATTATCGGAGCGTTTCAACTGCTTTTATCCGGACACGAGGAAACTTACTCTGCGGTGGCTACCACGCTAAAGGTTTCGACACTCTCTATAACTGCATGCCTTTTAGTCGGCATTCCTCTGGGATTTCTTCTAGGGTACAGAGATTTCCCGGGGAAGAGAGCAATTAGGGCTGTCGTGGACACTCTTCTTGCCCTGCCTACCGTCGTAGTCGGTCTTCTTGTTTATGCTTTCATCACGAGGAGGGGCCCACTCGGCGAAATGGGGCTCCTTTTTACCATCCGTGGTATAGCAATAGGACAATTCATTCTGGCCCTGCCTATAGTAGTCTCTTTAACCGCAAGCGCGGTAGAGGAACTCGACCCAAAACTAGGACTCACGCTCAAGACCCTCGGAGCCACAAAGCGACAGGTAGCGCTATCCTCACTTTGGGAGGGCCGTTATTCCGTCATGGTGTCCGCTGTAACAGCCTACGGCCGCGTAATTTCCGAGGTAGGAGCGTCCATGATGTTAGGTGGCAATATAAAGTGGCATACCAGGACGATAACAACAGCGATCGCACTCGAGACCGGGAAAGGCCAATTTTCCATGGGTATAGCCCTCGGATTGGTTTTGCTTACATTGGCTTTCGCGGTAAACACAACTGTGTCGGTACTGCGGAGGAGAGCATGAAATGATGCCCATCTATAAACTTGAAAACCTGAAAAAGGTTTATGACGAAAGAACAGTCCTGGACATCGAGGACTTAAAGATACAAGAAGGCGAGATTATCGGGCTTGTCGGCCCGAACGGCAGCGGTAAAAGCACTCTTTTGAGAATTCTGGCTTTGCTTGAGAAACCCACGGAGGGAGACATCTACTTCCGGGGAGAAATGGCTGTTTTTGAAGAAAACAAACACAGGAAACACGTGACCATGCTCCTTCAAAATCCTTTTCTCCTTAAACGCACCGTTTTCGAGAATATAGCTTATGGGCTCAGGATGCGGGGTCAAGTCAACAGACTAACCGAAAAAGTATATGATGCCCTGAATATGGTTGGGCTGGATCCGGGAAATTTTTCCGGAAGGAAATGGTACCAACTTTCCGGGGGCGAGGCTCAGCGGGTAGCCCTGGCTTCCCGACTGGTTCTAAGGCCAAAAGTCATCTTGCTCGACGAACCCACGGCAAGCGTAGACACCGCCAGCGGACACATAATTCAGAACGCGGTTTTGAAGGCACGCGATATGTGGGGTTCCACATTGGTGATAGTCACTCATGATCTGGCCTGGATTTATGGTGTTGCGGAAAGGATCTTATCTCTTTTCCGTGGCAAGCTGATAAAAGAAGTACCGGAAAACATACTGGCCGGCGATTGGCGTCCCTATGGTAAAGGCCTGTCTGCACTACGATTATCTGACGGTCAGTTCGTAATAGGTGCGGGTAGTTTATCCCCCGATTCTGTGGCAATACTGGACCCTGAGGACGTGATTATCGGTCTCGAAAAACCAGCGATCGATTCGGCACTGAATTCCTTGCGCGGTACAATAATCGAAATGTCGCTGGAAAACGGTACAGGCCAGGTCCTTGTCAAGGTGAAAGTAGCGGACAGGCTCTTTACGTCCGTCGTTACGGGATGTTCAGCCGAAAACCTGAGACTCAGACCGGGAACGGCTGTTTTCTTGCATTTCAAGGCATCTGCAATCAAATGGATGCGGCTCTCCTAGTTATTTGAAAAAACCGAGAAGCCAGGGGTAATACGTCGCAAGGGCACCTGGTGTAATACAAAAAACCAAGTAACTTCCCATACCTATGCAGGACTGAACGATAGAAAGCAAATCCTTGCGTGGTTCTTTCCGCGCGAGGTAACCCAAAGCACCTACACACAAAAAGAACGCGGCAATGTGATATCCCCAGCCTGATTGCAACCCCGCTTTCGATATGGCCTCATAAGCCCTCAGGACGCAGTATGCGCCCCATCCGGCTTGTATATAAGTCTCCGCAAGAAAGAGTATTGTTCGAAGGGGGTACCAGATTATTTTTCTCGCTGCAGGTGGTACTTCTTCCTCATCAACTTCTGCATGCAGCTCGTTATCGCTGATCCAGGTGTCGCTTTTGAACGCTCTCGTCAGAAACAACACAGGCAAGCGTACACCGTAGGAATAAGCGATGCCGAAAGTTATAGCCGCGGCGCTTAATGAGAAAAAGAAAAGAACAAGC
>JAHDOX010000118.1 GCA_018434645.1 Synergistales bacterium
AGCCTGGGGGCCTTTGGCTCCATCGACGACTTCGAAAGAAACGCGCTGACCTTCAGCAAGGGTTTTGAAACCGCCTTCTTCTATCGCGGAGTAGTGAACGAAAACGTCGCTACCGCTTTCTGCCGTAATGAAACCGTAACCCTTGGACTCGTTGAACCACTTGACTGTTCCTTCTGTTGTCAAAATACTTCCTCCTAAAACTTGGTGATTTTTTTGGTTAACGGCGCCTGTCAACCTAGCTTGAAAGGATACAGTAAAGTCAGGTATATGTCAAGCGTCCATTCGTCGAGCCGCGACGTTAATTCTCGCCGGCTCATGCAAAATGGGTTCGCGCATCGAGCCGCGGGTCCTCTTTTAGGCTCTTGCTCTACGTATAGTTTTCCGCAGCTCGATAAAAGGCATGTGAGTGAACAAAAAATGTTTTTTCGGAACCAAAACCTATAACACGGACAAAGTCCGTGTTATACAAAACCCTCGTAGCGGCGCTGGACCACCGCCCCATGCACATATCGAATCATGGTTATGAAATCGAAAACGGGCCTTCCCGTGGCCTCCTGGACGGCCATCGCATAGGGAGGCAGGTCACTGCATTCAAGCAATATCGCGCCCGTCTCGGGGTTCTCCTTTATCATTTTCATTGCAACATCTACGACTTCGTTTTCTATCTGGTCCGAATCGAGTGTTCCCTTTTCCTCCAGTATGGCCGTCCTGAATTCTTCCTTATCCTCCATACCGCAAAGAACTATCGGAATATCGGAAGTTATACCCACAGATTCGAAGTGCCTTTTCGTCAGGCATTTCGAATCAGCGGCTATTATCCCAACCTTTTGCTTTGACGTCAGCGTCTTCCATATGAAAGGGACTTGCAAAAGGCTCGAGAGGAAAACAGGAATCTCTACGGCTTCGGCTACTTCTTTTTGAAAAAGAGCCATGAAGCCACAAGCCCCCGTTATTGCCCTTACGCCCTCTCTTTCGAGCGCACGTGCCGCTTCGATAAAGGGCTCAAGCAAGCCGGGATCCATTCTGTTCAAAAGTCTTTCTATAGACGCGCCTTTTACTTCCCGATAGCGGACGGGGAAATCAAAGGTGCTGGCATTGCCGACGTTACCGGGGACGCAGGGGTAGGCCGCGTCGAGAATGAGAATGCCTATGGATTCGCCGTCCCATGAGCGGCTTTTGCTTTTCAGCTTGTATACGGCCATTTCTCTGCCCCCCAGCTTTACATATTGCTTTCAGTAAGATCACGGTACCACTCAAACGTCGATTCTTCCTGTTAGTAAAAGACCCGGCATGAATGTTCATGCCGGGTCGAATTTGCTGGCGTGCCCGTCGGGATTTGAACCCGAGACCTTTGGCTCCGGAGGCCAACGCTCTATCCAGCTGAGCTACGGACACCCGTATGCGGCGATTAGGGTACCCCTGCTACATCGGGTTGTCAAGGGGGATCCTCCCGGCCCCGGGTTACTGCCTGAACCTTACGATCGTTACGCCCATGCCGCCTTCGCCAGGCCCGCCGAGGCGATAGTCCACTACGAAGGGCAAATTCCTGCAAAGACAGTGGACCTCTCGCCTTAAAATACCTTCGCCCTTTCCGTGAATTACCGTCACTTCTCCGTAACCTGCCCGAAAGGCCCTGTCGAGGTACCTTTCAACCTCGGGTATGGCTTCATCTACGGTCATACCCCGTATCATGATCGACGAAGGAACGTGCCCCGTCGGCGAAATATTTTTTCTGGTCGGCAAGAAATCTTCGGGGAGATCCTTTTGGGAAAGCGGAACCAGTTTTCGCAAAGGGACCTCGAACTTCATGGGACCGCTCAAAAGGAGTGCTTTTTTCCCGTTCACTGCTTCGACTATGCCCCTGGTGGAGGTCCCCGCTATTTCTACGGCGTCACCGGGTGAGGGCTTCCACCCTTTCTGTGCCTTTCCATTTAGAAACCGTCTTTCTTCCCGTTCTTCTTCGTTTTTTTTGAGAGACCTTTTCATTCCGGAGATCTCCTGGAGACCTTTTTGTGCTCTGCCCCTGTCGGAAGGTTCCGCCGTCTGTTCTATTGTCCGCAGCAACGCCTTGGCTTTTTCTTCTGCTTCTTCCAGGATCTTTCTGGCTTTTCTTTCGGCTTCCAGAAGCATCCTTTCTCTTTTTTCCTCGATGGCCAGTTGGTTTTCCCGCAAGGTCTCTTTCAGCCGCGTTACTTCGCTCCGCTCCCTGGAAAGCCTTTCTTCCTCGGCCTCCAGGTATTGCTGTTTCCTCAAAAGCTCCTCCAGAAGTTTTTCTGTGTCGGCATATCCTTCATGCAGGAATTCGTAGGCCTTGTCGATAATGTCCTGAGAAATGCCCAGCCGGGCAGCGATACGCAGAGCATTGCTTTCGCCGGGGATGCCCATCCTCAGCCTGTAAGTAGGAACAAGCTTCTCTGCGTCGAATTCCATGCCCGCCGCCTCGACACCGCTTCTGGTCAAGGCGTAACGCTTTATAGCGTTATGGTGGGTCGTAACCAGAACCAGGCTGCCCCGTTCGTGAAGATTCTCCAGGATAGCCAGGCCGAGAGCCGCCCCTTCCTGCGGGTCCGTTCCGGCACCGAGTTCGTCGATGAGAAGGAGGCTGTTTCCGCCTGCTTTCTCCAGCATCTCGACTATGTTGCGAAGGTGGGAGCTGAAAGTGGAAAGGCTCTGTTCTATGCTTTGTTCGTCTCCGATGTCAGCCGACATCCAGTCGATGTCTCCGACGACGGACCCTTCTCCCACAGGGGCGGGCAACCCGCACCAGGCGAGGTAAACCGCCGCCGCCGTGGTTTTCAGGACCACCGTCTTCCCGCCTGTGTTGGGCCCGGTTATCACCAGCTGCCTGAATCGGTCACCACAGTGTATGTCTATGGGTACACAATCTGCTCCCAAAAGCGGATGCATCGCCCGCCTCAAAAAGAACCTCGACTTTTCTTCCATGACCGGCAATTCCCAGGAAAGATTTTTCTGGATCGTGCAGGTTCCATGCAGAAGATCCAGTTCTCCCAGGACACGTTCCCCCTCAAGGAGCGCATTTTGTCGGTCGAGGATCCTTTGCGTCAAAACGCCCAGGATTCTGCGTTTCTCGTTTTCGGTTTCCCTCCGGAGCAGCGCTATGCGGTTATTGGATTCGATGAGACCCTTGGGTTCCATGTAAACGCTGTTGCCGGTTTTGGAGCGGTCGACGGCCATGCCGTCGAAACGCGACATATCCTCGAGTTTAACCAGAAAAGCAATTCGACCCTCACGAAAGTGAATCGCCCGGTCCTGGAGCATTCCGGAAAAAGACGGGCTATCCAGCATCGATTGAGCTTTCCGCCTGGCTGTTGCCGTCTCTTTACGCAAGGTATCCCTGAGATGAGCCAGGTTTTTTGAAGCCCCATCGTAGAGAGTGCCATCATCTGCCACGACCTCGAGATCGTGGAAAAGACCGGTGAAATCGCCCAGTTTTTTCGTCAGATCGAGGAATTGAGGGAATTCGTCTTTCTTTTCAGTTACGGCGGATTTCAAACGCAGGCATACCCCGGCAATTATCCTGCAGAAGAGAATTTCATCTCCGGTCAAAAGGCCGGTTCTTTTCGCCTCTTCCAAAAGCGGTGCAACCGGTTTTATCCTGTCGTCCCAGGGAAGTTCGCCGCAGACGTCCCGGTAAAGATTGTACGCCCTCTGGAGGTCCTGCCTTCTGGTTACCTGCCTGACGGAATCGAGAGGGAAAAGGTTCCCGACGGTTTGCCTGCCCAGTTCGCTACGACAGGCTTTGTCGAAGATCAAAAGGATTTTATCCATTTCTATGGATTTGAGCGTTCGCGCATCGGTTTTCACAGAATGATTCTTTCCCCTCCGGCCTTTTCCAGCCCCTCTGAAACGTCTTAAGGCTAAATGGATTTGTCGGTTTTTTGAAGCCCTTCCGGATCATGGAAGGGCGAGAGGTCGATTTTCCCCATATGAGCTTTTTCAAGGAAATCCTGAATGTAAGGCCAGGCGATTTCTACCGACGACATCGCAACGGAATCTTTGATCCACCAGGTAGGGACCAAAGGTGAGAGAGCCATAATCCCCGTGTACACCAGGAGCACCAGTATAAATGTCTTGGCCGCCCCGGCGGCAGCACCCAGGAACCTGTCCACCGAGGACAGGTTCGTCAACCGGAGAAAGGCCTTTACTCCTCTTTGAATATATGCACCCAAAAGGAGACAAAGGGCGTATATGACGACAAGCGCTACTATCCTGGTGATAGAGGGATCCAGATCGAAATACTTCAGGATAAAGGTCGAAAACGGAAACGACACTTTCCAGGCAAGAATAAATCCTCCAATCGTCGCCACAAGGGAAATAACCTCGCCGGAAAGCCCACGCAACGCCCCCTTGATGAGAAAGGTTACCAATATAAGTCCTGTGAAGATGTCGACCACAGCTGCAACGTCCATGGCCCTCAGCACTCTTTTAGCGCTTGGGAGAGTTTTCGGGTCGCCACGTCTATGGAATAAGCCAGTCTGAAGCACGCTAGCAAAAGGCGCTCCTCCTGATCGACTGAGCTGTCTACTTCACCCACGTTTTCTCTCACTATTTCAAGGACGGATTGGAATTTTTCGTTGTCGAGCCGGGTCAAAACCGGGTAAGTCTTCTTCCCGACCAGAACAGTGATGCGCCGGGTTTCCTCGGCCATTTCGAGGTCCCTCCTCCGCTTCCGTTATGACCTGTCGATAAGTTCTCCCTGGTGGCCGGTATCATCGCGATCAATTGTGGTTTCTTCTTCGTGGTTCCCTGCCAGGTTCTTCAACTTTCCCAAAAGAGACTTGAGACGTTCCGCCGTTTCCTCTTGTTCTTTACGCAGTCCTTCTATGACACCGTCCCGCTCTCTCAGGATCCTCTGGTGCTCCTCCCTTACGGCCACCATGGCCTCTTCATTTTCCTGCAAAAGTTCCTGGTGCGTTTCAAGTTCCTCCTTCAGGTTACGGTTTTCCTCCTTCAACATCCGCATCCTTGCCGTCAACTCGTCCACAAGCCTCTCGATGCCAGCCAGGTGTTCCTTCATGGCCACTGCCTCCTCTTATCTCAAGATATAACCCTTTCGGGAAAGGTTTTCCCTAAGGCGCTCATGAGCTTCGTCCACCTCGTCGTCTCTCAATGTCCGTTCCGCCGAACGGTAGGCGAGAGAAAAGGCCAGGCTGCGCTTGCCTGCGGGAATGCCTTCGCCCTCGTACACGTCAAACAGGCGAAGCTCACTGAGTGTTTCCGCGGCTTCCTTCCTGATATCCCATGCCACTGCTTCGGAAGGTATCTCCTTTTCGACCAGCAGGGAAATGTCCCTGAAGACCGCCGGGAAACGGAAGGGTTCGCCGAAACGCGCCGGTTCACCCTTGATAAAAGGTTCCATATCAATTTCAAACAGGTAGACCGGTTCGGGGATGGACAATTTTTCCTGAAGAGAAGGCTTGATCCTGCAAAGATACCCTATGGCATCCCCTTCCAGAAGGATTGCCGCCGTCTGACCTGCATGTCCGAAGGGTTCCTCGTGGGAAACCATGCGTACATCAAGGCCGCGGCTTGCGGCCAGGGCCTCGACGTCGCCCTTGACGGAGAAGAAATCATCGACGGCCTCTTTTCCCCAGGGAGAAGGGTAATCTCTTCCCGGACAAGCAACCCCGCCTATACACAGGTTTTCTTTTACACCCAGTTCCGTCGCCGGGTCTTCGAGAAATACCGCCCCCATCTCGAAAAGTCTAATGGGCCCCCTCCAGCCTGAACGAAGATTGGATTCAACGGCCTTCAAAAGACCGGGAGCAAGCAAGGTCCTCATAACCGACTGATCCCTGCTTATGGGGTTTGCCAGGGGCAACGCCCGCGCCCTGGGATCGGCTCCGACCACGCCCATCTTATCAAGCATTTCCGGTGAGATGAAACTGTATGTAACGACCTCCACATAACCCCTGGCCATGGCGACACCACGCAGTGCTTCTTTGCACCGGATACGGTCGGTCCTGTCTCCCGGCTCTCTCGTCCCCAAGGGGAGCCTCGAAGGTATCTTGTCGTATCCCCACACCCTGGCCACTTCTTCGACTAGGTCCTCTTCTATTGATACATCCGGCCTGTAGCTGGGTACCCGGTAGACCCTGCGGCTCTTCAGTACAGTGGCTTCCTCGAATCCGAGCCTTTTCAAAATCCTGGAGGCCATTTCCTGGTCGTCTGTCAGCAGGATTTTTTCCAGCGTCTTTTTCTCCAGGGGCACCGTCTTTGGAAACTTTTCGCCCTCCGAGCCTTCGACTACCATGCCGAGGGGCCGTGCGGCCTTCCAGGAAGAAAGCAGGCCGAAAATCTCGCAGACCGCCGGTTTTGCCTTTTGAGGATCCACTATACGGGCGTAACGATAGGAGGCTTCGCTCGGCAAGGATAACCGCCTGCTGGTTCGACTTACCCTTATGGAATCGAAATTCGCCGATTCTATAAGGATAACCCTGGTGCTTTCGTTTATTTCGGTATGGAGACCGCCCATTACTCCCGCCAGGGCTATCGGAACTCCTCCGCTGGTAATGAGAAGGTCTTCGGCCGTCAGCGACCTTTCTTTTCCGTCAAGGGTCACTATGGTCTCGCCATCTCGCGCGGATCTGACGGTAATTTCCTTACCGGGCAAAAGATCGGCATCGAAGGCATGAAGCGGTTGCCCGGTGGAAAGCATGACAAGGTTCGTCGCGTCGACTATGTTGCTTACGGGCCTCATTCCCGAAAGGCAAAGCCTCACACGCGAGCTTACAGGCGAGGGCCTTATCGACACGGAGTCTGCGTAACCAAGGACGTAAAGAGAGCAGTCGGGATCCTCGAGCCTGACGCCCTCGAAGTCGCCGAGCCAATCCCCCACAGAGGGGAAAGTCTCTTTGGTTTGCAGCAGACGGGAACCCGGGACGATCCCGGCCACTTCGACGGCAAGGCCCCTAATGCTCAGCAAATCCCCCCTGTTGGGTGTTATAGACAAGTCGAAGACAAGGTCGTCCAACCCCAAAAGTTTCCTGATATCCATCCCAGGCGGGGTCCCGGGGTCGAGCTTCAGGATACCGAATTCGTCGGCGACATCGGGCAGGCCAATCTCTTCGGCGGAAAGCATCATGCCTTCGCTTTTTATTCCATCGAATTCTCTTTTGCCGATCTTTGTTCCGTCGGCAAGAACGGACCCCGGAGGTCCGTAAGGGACGCAGGAATGAAGTTCCAGGTTCGAAGCGGCCGATACGCAGACGGCCCTTCCTGTGCCCGTGTCGATTTCGGCTACGTACAAGTCTTTCCGTTTTGGATGGATTTCTAGTTTTTCTATCCTTGCACTTACAGCACCGCTAAACCGTGAACAGGGTTTTTCCATGCCCTCGACCTCGGTGCCGGTTTCAGTCAGACGGCGGGCAAGACTTTCCGGCTCCAGGTCTGTTTCCACAAATTCGCGCAGCCAGTTCAAAGACATCTTCATCGCAAACTTTGGCCTCCTCCGGTCAGGAAGGGGAGGTCCCCTTCAAAAAAGATCCTGAGATCGTCAAGTCCGTATTTCAGCATGGCTATTCTGTCAAGCCCCATGCCCCAGGCAAAGCCGTTATATTTCGACGGATCCACGCCTCCTGCCACAAGCACGTTCGGATGGGACATTCCGCTTCCTGCTATCTCAAGCCAGCCCGTCCCCTTGCAGATACGACAATCCTGATTTTCCCCGCCGCAGGCAACACACTCCACATCCATTTCTAAGGACGGTTCGGTAAAAGGGAAGTAGCTGGCTCTGTATCGAACGTCCAGGGTCCTCCCGAAAATCCTTCCGACAAACGCCTCAAGGCACCCTTTCAGTTCCGCAACGGAAACGTTTTCATCCACGAGCAGGCCTTCCAGCTGATGAAACATGGGGGAATGAGTCGGATCATTGTCTCTCCTGTAGACTTTTCCAGGGACGATTATGCGGATCGGGGCCCCCCAGCGTCGAAGTGCCCTTACTTCCACAGGCGAGGTGTGAGTGCGCAGGAGAAGCCCGTTTTCGACATAAAAGGTATCCTGCATATCCCGAGCCGGGTGATGAGGAGGGATATTAAGTGCCTCGAAATTGTAGTAATCGTTTTCCATCTCCGGCCCGAAGGCCACTGTGAACCCCAGCGATGCGAAGATTTCCACGGCTTCGTGGGTAACCTGTTCAACCGGGTGACATCCACCCCAGGGGCGCCCTCTTGAAGGCAGAGTCACATCGATTTTCTCCTGTCGCTCCTTCTTTAAGAAGGTCTCCGCTTCCAGAGAAGTCTTTCTTTCCTCGAGGAGTGCTTCCATTTCGCGCCTCAATACGTTCAGCCTTTGACCTGCCTCCGGCCTCATCGTCTCGGGAAGGCCCCCGATGGATTTAAGCAATTGCGTGACCTTGCCTTTTTTCCCGAGGAACCCTACCCTTATGGATTGGAGTTCCTCGGGCGTTTTTGCCTTTTTTAGCCTTTCTATGAAGTCATTTTTCAGCTCGGGAACTTTATCCAGAAAATCGCTCAAGATAAATGCCACCTCGTTTTCTAAGAAACTTTTTGAGAAACTAGCTTTTTTCTTTGGAATTATCGATTTTTACAACAAATTGGCCGAGATTTTGACGCAAGGCCGCTACGACAAGGCTGTCGGTTTCCTCTATCACCGTATCAGCTCTGGGGAGAAAACTGTTTTCACCCCGCTTGACAAGCAGGACAATTGCATTATAGCTGTTACGGAATTCAAGCTCCATTAGGCTTTTGCCGACCATTTCCTCGGTCGGTGTTATTTCCCCCAACAGAAAATCACTGCCCGGAAGCTCCGTAAAACGGGCGAGTAGGGGGTGAGAAATTTGTTCGGCAACCCGGTGGCCCAGATCCCTTTCAGGGAAATATACTCTCGAGGCACCTATCCTTGCGAGCACCTTGGCGTGAATCACGTTCTGGGCA
>JAHDOX010000069.1 GCA_018434645.1 Synergistales bacterium
ACATTTTAAGATAGCCAAACCAAAAACCTCCCTGCATCCAGCGGATGTTGTAAACTTGAACAGTTATCAGTATTTTCGGGGGGCCTTCAAATGAAACAGATCCAGAGAGAACGTTTAAGGCAATTGCCAGCCATGGATGAACTTCTTTCCTTGCAAAGTATTTCCTGTTATGAACCCAGGCTGGGACGAAAATCGGTGAAGTCCGTAGTTTCCGACGTAATCGGAGAGTTTAGAAAATCAATTCTCGAAGGAAATACCAGCCCGGTATCTTTGGAAAATATACATAGCGAAATAGAAAAAAGACTCCGAAGGCATTCGCGCAGAAGCCCTCGCAAGGTCATAAACGCCACAGGTGTTATAGTTCATACCAACCTCGGGCGTTCTTGCCTCGCGCGTGAGGCTGTAGATGCCGTAAGGGAAGTTGCGGCAGGCTATAGCAATCTCGAATATGACATCGCAACAGGAGGGCGCGGTCAAAGAAACGACCACGTCGAATGGCTTCTGTGCCAGCTTACGGGAAGCGACTCGGCCCTTGTAGTGAACAACAATGCCGGGGCCGTTTTGCTTTTGCTTGCGACGTTTGCCTCAGACAGTGAAGTTATTGTTTCAAGAGGGGAATTGGTGGAAATCGGGGGTTCCTTTCGTATACCTGACATAATGGCACTTTCCGGAGCAAAGCTGGTAGAAGTAGGAACTACAAACAGAACGCGGGTTGAAGACTATCAAAAGGCGATTTCCGAAAAAACCGGAATGATCCTTAAAGTGCATCCCTCAAATTTCCGGATCGTCGGTTTCCACGAAGAGGCGTCCAGGCATGAGTTGGCCTCCCTGGCAAAGGACAACGGTCTTTTGTTCGCAGAAGACCTTGGAAGCGGAATGCTTACAGATTGCGGTGAGTTGGGCCTTTCAGACGAACCGACGGTAAAAGAATGTGTAGAATCGGGAGTCGACATTGTTACCTTTTCAGGCGACAAGCTTCTGGGTGGACCTCAGGCGGGTTGTATAGCAGGCAGGCGTCCCCTGGTGGAAAAACTGAAAAAGCACCCTCTTCTGCGGGCGCTGCGAATCGACAAGATGACCCTGGCCGGACTAGAAGCAACGCTGAGATTATATTTGGAGGGAAAACACGAAAGGATTCCAACGTTGAAGATGCTTTCCGTACGAGGAGAGGATCTCGCGAGAATTGCAAGCGATCTTAGGGATCGTATCATTGATGCTGCAGGAGACCGGTGCAAGGTTACCGTCGTTGAAAGGAACGATGTCGTCGGGGGCGGAGCCTTTCCCGAAAAGGTGTTAAAAGGTGCGGCAATCAAAATACAGTCCTCGTATTTGAGCGAGCAGAAGATCTTCGAGCTTCTACTTGCAAATAATCCGCCAGTTGTGGGAGTCACAGAAAAGGGTGCGGTTTTTTTGCACCTACGTACTTTTTTCGATGACGACATGGATGCCGTTGTCGAAGCCATGAAGGTTATTTTCCATGATTGACGGCGGGAGGGACGTCGTGATGTCCGAATATCCGGTCGTGCTCGGAACGGCTGGGCACATAGATCACGGGAAGACAACCCTTGTCAGGGCGCTGACAGGGATCGACTGTGACAGGCTCCGTGACGAAAAAAAAAGGGGCATTACCATAGAATTGGGTTTTGCACCCCTTAGGCTGCCAAGCGGCCGTATTGTAAGCATTGTAGACGTGCCAGGGCATGAAAGATTTATCAGGCAGATGGTTGCCGGAGCAGCCGGGATAGACGGCGTTATATTCACTGTAGCAGCAGACGAAGGAGTCAAGGCCCAGACCAGGGAACATCTGGAAATTCTTGGACTACTGGGCGTAAAAAAAGGCGTGATTGCCCTAACCAAGGCTGACTTGGTCGATGAAGACTTGCTGGAACTGGCCTCGGAGGAGATCAAAGACGAGGTCAGAGGGACTTTCCTGGAAGGTATGCCACTGGTAAAGGTTTCTGCACTTGACGGAACAGGGCTTGAAAAGCTCAAACGACTTATAGACGAGATGATCGACGGTATCTCTCCCAAAAACATGGAAGGGGCCTTTTTCCTGCCCATCGACAGGGCATTTAAAGTGAAGGGTTTCGGAACTGTAGTAACGGGAACGGCCTATCGGGGAAAGGTGCGCATTAACGACCCTCTGGAGATAATGCCGAAAGGAACAAAAACTCATGTGCGGTCCATACAAGTGCATGAAGCCCCGGTAGAAGAGGCCGTCGCAGGCCAGAGGACTGCGCTAAGTCTGGCTGATATTGCAATAGACGAGCTTTCGAGGGGAGATGTCCTTTGCGAAGAAGGGATATACAAACCGACAAGATGCCTGGATGTTGTCCTTAAGATTTTGCCTTCGGCGGATGAACCGTTGAGACACTGGCAAAGGGTCAGGCTTCACACAGGGACATCCGACGTGCTCGCCAGAACCGCCTTGCTTGACAGGACTGCTATAGACCCGGGAGCGGAAGGAATTGCACAGCTTCTTCTCGAAGAACCCATCGTAGCATCAATCAACCAGTCTTTCATAATAAGGTTTTACAGCCCCTTGCGGACAATCGGCGGCGGAAGAATCATATCGCCTAACGGGACCAGGCCCAGAGGCAGAATTGGTCGAACCTGCTATAAAGAACACCTCGAGAAACTTGACGCAACCAAAAATACAGATGACAGGCTCCGTTTGATATTGGGAAAATGGAAATACGGGATAATAAATGACCTGGCTGTCGAACTTCAGGAAAGACGGGAGACCATTTCGGAAAAACTCCAACTTATGGAAACAAGGGGAGAAACGGTCAACTTCGGTGCTACGGAACTCGATTTCATGACCCGGTCCAATTATGAGGAGCTTGCCGCCATGGCAAAAGAAATGATCGGACGACGTCATAAAGAGGATCCGGAAAACCCGGGCATACCCGTCGAAGAGTTTGCCAGAAAACTGATCTCAGAATTTTCCACTCGTACTGCGAGAAAAATTATCGAAAAGCTGATTGCCGACGGATACTTTGAAGAAACTTCCCAAAGATTGCACCTTTCGGGTTTCGTCCCCGAGAAGGAAGGCACACTAAACGAGAAGGCAAATGCCATATTGTCCTTTTGCAAAGAAAAAGGCGTCAACATGGCCGAAATAGAAGAGATAAAAAAAGACCTAGGTATGGACGAAAATATTATTAAAGAAGCACTGGACATGTTGAAAGTCAAAAAACAGGTTTACACACTGCCGGGAGGATATGTAATCGACAAATACACCCTGGCAAACGTCGTTAAATTACTTGGAGACATCGATGGGGACATTACGGTGGCATCTGTAAGGGATGCTACCGGTTCCAGCCGGAAATTCATACTTCCCATTCTGGAATTGCTCGA
>JAHDOX010000040.1 GCA_018434645.1 Synergistales bacterium
CAGCGTTCGCAACGTCGCTCGCCTCGGCCCGCGTTGCCCTGGGATTTCGGATCATGGAATCCAGCATCTGCGTGGCCACTATTACGGGTTTACCCTGGCTTCTGCACAGTTCGACGATGTTTTTTTGCACCAGGGGCACGTCCTCAAGGGGGATTTCCACTCCAAGGTCCCCTCGGGCCACCATCATGCCGTCGACGACTTCGGCTATGGATTCAAGGTTTTCCACTGCCTGGCGGGTTTCTATCTTGGCTATTATCCTGAGGTATCCGCCGAGATCCTCTATGACGCGCCTTGCTTCCATGATGTCGTCCCTGTTCCTGACGAAAGAAAGAGCAATGTAGTCGAGTTCGTTCTCTACGGCCCAGCGGACGTCATCCCTGTCCTTTTCGGTAAGGATCGGCAAGGCGGAAAGCGAGCCCGGAATGGAGACACCCTTTCGCTCGCTGAGTTCCCCGCCCACGATCACCCTGCAGACGAGGTCTCTCCCGTCGACTCTTTCAGCTTTCAGATGTATCGTGCCGTCATCTATGAATATCGACTGACCCGGCTGGACCTCCGTCAAAAGCGGCTCGTAACCCACATGAACCCTGCCTCCTGTGCCGTCGGCCTCGTCGGGTGTAAGGCGTATCTCACCCTGCGTTTCAAGATAGAGGGGTTCACCCCCCGCAAGGAGGCCGGTCCTGATTTCCGGCCCCTTGGTATCTATCATGGCGGCGATCGGACGGTCGAGCGATTTTTCGAGATAACGGATGTTCTCAAGGTGACGGCCGTGGCTTTCATGGGTACCATGGCTGAAGTTGAGCCGAGCCACGTCCATCCCCGATAAAACCATCTCTTTCAGTGTTTCCTGCTTTTCGCAGGCTGGACCAAGAGTACAGACAATCTTAACTTTTTTCATCGGCATCCTTCCCGCTCACGACTTTTCCGTGGGCTGTCAGTATTTCGGCTCTTCCTCTTATCTTTATGGCGGAAGTGTATTCGGTAAACTGCGATATCCATACCTCTCCCTCGTCAAGTTTCTCACTATGAGCGAAACGTGTTTCCTGACCACGGGTCAACCCGATGACGGAAACACCGTTTTCCAGCGCCCTGACAACGATAAAATCAGCCATCACCGAAGCAGTTTCCTTTTCCCCGTCTCTCACTCGACCTTCCTCCTTTTTAACGTTTCCTTTGCATTCCGGCCGCTTGCTACACCACTTCGACAGCGCCGCCCGAGATGCGTCTAATCTGCTCCTCAAAGGGCTTCCCGGGATCGACCTTGAGGCGCCTCGAACGAAGCAAGGCCCGAAAGGAATCCGACACATATTCGATGTACACCGTCGCTTCACCCGGATAACCCTTCAGCTCCCGGTACACATCCGTCAGACACCCGTTGAGTTTTTTCCCCGTATCGTAAATCCTCAGCCTGACGGCCGGAGCCACACACTCTTTGGCTTTTTCGACGGGCAGGATGGAATCGACGACAAGGTTCACGCCGTCCCGCTCATGGAGTTTGCCCGTGATTATGCACACCTCGCCCTTCTCCGGGATGTATTCCAGGCCGTTCCAGGTTTTTGGAAAACAGACGGCCTCTACTTTTCCTTCGACGTCTTCTATTTCGAAAACCGCCATTTTGTCACCCCTTTTGGTGAACTTTTCCTGGAGATCCACCACGACGCCGGCTACTACAGGCCGGCAGCCCGATGACTTCCAAAAGGGAAGTTCGCCAATCGTGCAGGTGGTTATATCTCCGTAAAGGGACTCATAATGTTCACAAGGGTGACCGGATATGTAAAGTCCGGTGGCTTCCTTTTCCATGGTCATCCTGGTGTGAAAATCGAAATCCTCGGTATCAACAAGTTGAGGGCCGTTTTTGTCCTCTTCCTCCTCGACAAGCGTCAAAAGAGAGCGCTGTCTGCCGTCCGACGCCCGACGCTGGACTATTTCGACCATGGGCTGGAGGCTGTCCAGAAGCTGCTTCCTGTTGGCCGAGATGGCATCAAAGGCACCCGCCTTTATGAGGTTTTCCACCACGCATTTCCCTACTACGCGCACGTCTACCTTGTTCAGAAAATCCCAGAGAGATTCGAAAGGTCCGCCCTCCCTTGCCGCCAGGATGGCTTCGACGGCCCCTCCGCCGACTTTCGAAACTGCACCCAGGCCAAAGAGGATCTCTTCACCGTCGACGGTAAAAAGCGACCCCGACTTGTTGATATCAGGCGGCAGCACGCTTATGCCCGCACTCTTGACGGCCCTCACGTAGCGGGCCAAAACATCCAGCTTGGAGTGTATGTGGCTCGACAGGAATGCCGCCATGAATTCCACCGGGAAATGGGCCTTGAGGTAGGCGGTCTGGTAACTGATCATGGCGTAGGCGGTGCTGTGGGACTTGTTGAAGCCGTATCCGGCGAATTCCTGGATGATGTCGAAGATCTGCTCGGCCTTTTTGCTGTCTATGCCATTTATCCCGCAGCCCTCTACGAAATGGGCACGTTCTCTTTCCATAACCTCCACTTTCTTTTTTCCCATAGCCCTCCTCAGCAGGTCCGCCTGGCCCAGGGTATATCCCGCCAGTGTAGCTGCGCACTGCATGACCTGCTCCTGGTACAGGATCACCCCGTGAGTTTCTTTCAGGATATCCTCAAGCAGGGGATGTAAGTAGGATGCTTTCTGCCTGCCGTGCTTGCACTCCACGTACTGGTCGACCATGCCGCTTCCCAGCGGGCCTGGCCTGTAAAGGGCCAGGACGGCGATGAGATCCTCGAAGCAATCAGGGAGCAGGCGTTTGAGAAGCTGTCTCATGCCCGCCGATTCAAGCTGGAAGACACCAAGTGTATCCCCCCTGGACAGAAGCTCGTAGGTCTTCTGGTCGTCCAGGGGAAGATTGTAGATATCGGGCGGAGTCTTGCCGTTTACCTTTATGTTTTCGAGGGTCTCTTCCAGCATTGAAAGGGTCCGCAGCCCCAGAAAGTCCATCTTGACGAGCCCGAGTTTCTCCACGGGTTCCATGGCGTATTGCGTCACTATCTGATTGTCCCCTATCCTTCGGACGGGAAGATAATCCGTAAGTGGCCCCGGAGTTATTACAACGCCTGCCGCGTGCTGCGAACAGTGTCTCGCCAGCCCCTCGATGCGGGAGGCGTAATCCAGGAGCTTGCGTACAGCCATATCGTCGCGATGAAGCTGTTTCAGCTCCGGGTTTTGCTCCATGGCTTCACCTATGGACGAAACCCCCGCGGGGATCAACCTGGCCACCCTGTCGACATCGGGGTAAGGCATATCCAGGGCGCGCCCCACATCACGCACGGCCGCCTTGCTTTTCATCCTGTCAAAGGTGATGATCTGGCCCACGTTGTCCCTGCCGTATTTTTCGACTATATGCTCCAGCACCTGGTCCCGCCTCTTGTCGGATATATCCGTATCGATGTCGGGCATGCTGATCCTCTCGGGATTCAGGAAACGCTCGAAGAGGAGATCGTACCTTAGAGGGTCCACCTCGGTGATCTTGAGGCTGTAGGCTACCAGCGACCCGGCGGCGGATCCGCGTCCGGGCCCGACGGGAATACCGTCCGACTTGGCGGCCTGAATGATGTCCGCCACAATCAGGAAATACCCCGAAAACCCCATTTGACTGATGACATCTAGTTCATACTCCAGTCGCGAAAGATAGTGTTCGGGAATGGAGACGCCAAAGCGATCACGAAGGCCCTCCCTGGCTCTTTCACCAAGGGTTTCCTCGAGGCTGCGCCCTTTCGGCACGGGGACCTCGGGCAACAGGTGTCCCTCAAAGGAGAATTCGACGTTGCAGCGTTCCGCAATGGCAAGAGTGTTTTCAAGCGCCTCGGGCAGCTCGGTTCCGAAAAGTTCCCACATTTCCTCGGGAGACCTTAGGTAGAAATCGTTCGAACCGAAGCGGTACCTGTTTTGGGTATTGACCGTGGAGTTGGTCTGCACACAGAGTAAAACATCGTGCCATGCGGCATCACCCGCCTCGAGGTAATGGGCGTCGTTGGTGGCGATAAGGGGAATGCCCGTTTCCCTTGAAAATCTCACAAGTTCCTTGTTGACCACAGCCTGTTCCCGAAGGCTGTTGTGCATGATTTCCAGAAAGAAGTTTTCCGGGCCGAAAATGTCGCGGTACATTTCGACACGTTCCCGTGCTCCGCTTTCATCGTTTTCCAGGATCAGCGACGGGATCTCGCCAGACAGACATGCCGATGACGCTAAAAGCCCCTTTTGGTAGGCTGAAAGCAATTCGTGGTCGACCCTCGGCTTGTAGTAAAAACCCTCAGTGTTGGCTATAGAGACCAGTTTCACCAGGTTCTTGTAACCTTCCTGCGTCTCTGCAAGAAGCAGCAAATGGAAGTTCTTCCCCATCCTGTCGCGACAGGTGTGCCCCCTGGGGTCTACGTATACCTCGCACCCGATCAGGGGCTTCACCCCTCTGGCCTTGCATTTTTCATAGTGTTCGATAACGCCGTACATGGTGCCGTGGTCGGTAATGGCCGCAGCGGGGCAGCCCCACCTTGAGGCGCGCTCTGCAAGCTCCGAGCACCGGATGGCACCGTCGAGGAGGCTGTATTCCGAGTGAACGTGCAAATGTACAAAAGGTTTATTCAATAATGTCTCCCCCGTTTTCTCCATTTTCGGACGCTTCTTCCCTCAAAAACAGAAGTTCCGCATCAAACAGGCTCATTACTCCTTTCAGATCTTCCACTTTCGAAGAAGATCCGTCTTCTGTGGTCTTTCCCGTTTTCCTCGCCTCTTGTCGCCGAATTTCCACTTTTTCGCTCTTTTCTTTCGGCCTTTCAGATGGAGCACCGGGAGAATCGGAACCCATCCCGGGAAAAGACGAGGCTTCCGTGTCCGTTTCTTCTTCTCCGCAACACAGGAGGATCTTCGAAACTCCTTCCAGTTTCTCCTTCCTTGCCGCTATTTTGACGGCATTGCGCACGATTTTGCACAATTCAAAGCAGACACGGTCTTTTTCGTCAAAGACGATACAAAGCTTTTCTCTGTTAATCACCGGTTCCGACGACAGAAGTGCGCAGTACAGGCTGACGTCGTCGGGGAAGAAGCTTTCGATAAAATGCTTCCAGGCTTCGTGAGAAAGTTTTCCACTTGCGGCACCAACGGAAAGGCTTTCCGTCTTTTGCTCTTTTTCAGCTTCCGGCGTCACCAATTCTTCCTCAACCTTCTCGATGTCTCGGGAAGGTTCCTCCCTTTTTAGAGCAACTTCATTTTCCACATCGCCAGGGTCACTTTCTCCGACAGGCACCCTCTCGAAGAAAGCCATTAAAAGCCCCAGCACGACGTCCGAACGCATTCCCCAACGGGCTTTGGGCATCAGCGAGGCGAAAAACTCCATTCCTTCCCAGAGAAGGTCTTCCGGCCAGAAAGCACTTTCAGAGATTGCGAAGTTTCGTTCCTCTTCGGCCAGAGGCAGGTGGGAGGCCATGTCGGGACCCCATTTTCTGATAATCCAAAGATCCCTGAAAACAGAAAAGAAACCTTCAAGGAGCCGTCCACCGGAAAGACCTTTCCTGAAAGAATCTTCCAGCTCCAAAAAGGCTTTCTTCCGGTCGCTTCTGAGTTCACTCGTCAGCCTTTCCAGTTCCTTGCGACTTCCGCCTCCGAAAAGTGCCCTTACTCTTTCGGACGACACCTCGCCGCCAAGAGAAAGTACCTGCTCCAGTAGGGAAAGGGCATCCCTCAGTGAACCGTCGGCTTCCCTCGCTATGTCCCATAACGCCCGTTCTTCCACGTTTGCTCCTTCCCTGCCCGCGATATCTTTGATGCAGGGAACCATCAAAGAAGCGTCGATCCTGTGAAAGGGGATATGCTGGCACCTGGAGCGGATCGTTGCCGGAACCTTGGAAGGCTCCGTTGTCGCGAAAATAAAGATGACCGATGCGGGAGGCTCCTCGAGGGTTTTTAACAGGGCATTGAAAGCCGCGTCGGTCAGCATGTGGACTTCGTCAATGATATATATCTTATAGCGGGCCGAAAAGGGCGAAAGGGACACGTGTTCCTTCAGCTCCCTGACTTCGTCGATTCCCCTGTTGGAGGCTCCATCGATTTCAATCACATCAAGGCTGCTGCCTGATGTAATGCTGCGGCAATTTACGCAACTGCCGCAAGGTTCACCTTCCTTGCCGGGGTTTTCGCAATCCACTGCCTTGGCCAAAAGTCTTGCCACCGTGGTTTTCCCGCATCCCCTTGGCCCGGAAAAAAGGTAGGCATGGCCGGTCTTGCCCGCTGCAACTTCCCTTTTGAGAACCTCGACGGCCTCATCCTGACCTACGACCTGGCTGAAATACTGTGGCCTGTATTTTCTGTAAAGCGTCAAGTAAGGCACCGGCATTAACCTCCTTTCGGGTCGCCTTGGACCTACCGGAAGTATTCGGCGACCGGGTGTACCCGTTTGGCCCGCTGCAAAGCCTCCAGTAGTGCCTCGCGCACTTCATCCAGGGGGGCCATTCCTTCGGGGAGTCCCTCCGAAAGGGCCGCCACTTTGCGCCCTATCAAAAGCTTCCTGATGCCGTTTTGTTCGACTATATGTATGTCATAGGGTGCGATCTCAAGCTGGAGCCCCTCTCTCACCGCCTCTTCGAACCTCTCGAGGACCTGTTGCGATACAGGCGAAGGCGGTCCCGCCCAGATTTCATAGCCATCGATGTAAAGGGCGCATCTGTTTTGATCACAAGACGTCTCCGGTATCAGAAGGCAAAGCGGAACTTTACGCTCGAGGGGCCAGCCCTTTTCCCTTATGCGGGAAATAATATCATTGACCCTCTCCTGCGTTTTTGGGTGGGTCCTGTAGACCCCCGGATCCACATAGGGGCGTTTTACTTCTTCTTCCTGCATCCTCTCCAGTATGGTCACGGCCGCCGAAGGGCTGTATCCTGCCTGGTAAAGAAGCTCTATGGAACCATAGTCCGCCTCGCGTTCGAAATCCCTACTGTATTCGTTCATTACAGCCACCTGCAGCAGGTGGGAAAGTATCGCCACGGGTCCAAGACCACCGGAGGCTACCGTCAGCAGAAGGGTCCCAACACTCAATTTCTGGTTCCTGGCGACTTGCTTCATCACGTGGTTTTTATCAGCATGCACCAGTTCGTGAGCTATGACAGCCGCCAGCTCGTCGTCGCTTCTTACGAAATCGAGCATTCCGGTGGTAACGTAGATAAGGCCTCCCGGAATCGTAAAAGCGTTCGGGCTTTCTTCGGACAGTATTCTCGCCGTATAGTCGAGGTCACGCGAGGTAAAGGCGGCCAGACGTCCACATATCATTTCGACCATCGCAGTGGACGCCGGATCCTTGACGACCTCCCAGTGCTCCTCGACCTGCGCGGACACCTTGTCGCGAAGCTTCCTTTCCTCGGCGGTAAGGTCCGCTTTCGTTTCCTGTGCCCCGCAAGAGACAGCAAGCAACAAAACGCAAAGAACGGACACAACCCACAGTAAACGGGTAAAACTGTTTTTCCGCATATCAAACCACAGCCCTTTGAAACTTCGCATGACACACGAACGCCAGTCCGTGTGTCATGTTTTCTTGGTTTTGATTGGTTTTGGTTTTTCCTAAAAAGCACCTTACCGTCTCAAAACTTTCTTCATCGGTCCGCAGGCCGAATAATTCAAAATAACAACGTTACATTTGTCCCTGCGGAACGACACACTCGAACGCCAGTTCGTGTGTCATGTTTTCTTGGTTTTGATTGGTTTTGATTTTTTCCTAAAAAGCACCTTACCGTCTCAAAACTTTCTTCATCGGTCCGCAGGCCGAATAATTCAAAATAACAACGTTACATTTATCCCTGCGGACCGACGACCCTCATTGAAATTGTAATCCACCTTACCGTTTTCCGGAAATTTCCAAAGCATCCGGGAGCAAACCCGGCCTACCTGGTTTGAAAGGAATTCCGCTCCTTCGAAAGCCTTTTTACAAGGCCCCTGGCAAGCCTGTCGAGTATTCCGGCCACGTACCGATAAGCCTCAAGGTCAAGCCCGTAAGGATCGGGGATATCTCCACACGAAGACTCTTCAGGAAAGACATAGTCTGTAAATCGGAAAATACTGGACGCTTTTTCGGGGAACAGGCATTTAAGCAAGTCGACATGGTCTTTCGTCATCCCAAGTATGAGAAAGGTATCTGGTATAAACACATCCTCGACGCTCTTTGCCTTGTGCCTGGA
>JAHDOX010000049.1 GCA_018434645.1 Synergistales bacterium
AAGCTTGATATGGCTCCGGCGACGACACTGGCAGCGCTTCCTGCGAGGAGACGTCGAGGCTGGTAGGTTGTGGTGTTCCCCGAGACCTCATCGGTGAAACAGGCTGAAAGGTTGAGAGGGTCTTCTTTTCCTGTTTCGCAGCTCTTGTGGTATTCGGGCTGGTTTTTGTCGACGAGCATAGACCCGGCTGTATAGAAAGCGACTATGGAAAAAACGAGGGCCAGGACGTTTTCATGCAGGAATACAGCGATATAGCCTCCTGTAACGGCACCGAAGGCGGTGGCTGTTTCAAGTAAAAGGCCTAGGCGGAGATTTGTCAGACCCTTCCGGATATATGTGGAAGACGCGGAAAGAGAGGTCGCCACGACCGCTACAAGACTTGTGCCCACGGCTGTCTTCATGGGCAGATCTAAAAAAAGCGTCAAAAGAGGTACGAGAAAAATTCCCCCTCCAAGACCCAACAAGGCTCCCATTACCCCTGATATCAAAGCGATGAAAAAAACTGCGGTTCCGAACACAAACTCACCTCGCAGACCAAGGACCTTGCCCTTGAATTCCGGCCGTATTCCCCCGGAAATTTTCCCCATGATGCCCAATCATACCAGAGATGGTCACTTCAATCGTGTAGTCTAGTTGGAAACCATGCAACCATAACAATGTCCAGATCCGCCGTTAGCCTCAAATCTTGACAACAGGCGGAATATCGAGTAGTTTTGACTTGTTCCAAAAACGGGACGAACTGTCCCATTTTTCGGAGGAGTCTATGTCAAGGATAGCCGCCAAACGCGACACCGTCGGGAAAATTGCCGCCATTATGGAACTGTTGTGCTCCTCCGGCGATACATACAGCCTCAGAGAGATAGAAACCCATACGGGAATCCCCCGCCGCACCCTTCACCGTTTGCTTTTGGCCCTCGAAAAACAGGAATGGGTCTATAGAGATGCCCTGTCGGAGCGTTTCCGGCCCGGTGTTCGTTTTTTCCTGCTCCATAACGGCAAGCTTTTCCACCATGCACTAATCAGGACCGCTGCCCCGGAGATGGAGGCCCTCGTGCAAAAAACAGGCAAGACGGCTGTCTTGAGCGTCCTTGAAGGTTCTTCGGGTCTTTGTATCCATCATGTGGAGCCGCCGCAAGGCGTGAAGTACGTGGCCCACAGGGGGATGAGCATACCCCTGTACACCGGAGCTACCGGGAAAGTGCTGCTTGCTTTCTGCCAGGAAGACGAAAGGGAGCGCTTTCTCGAGGCGGAGCTTCCGAAAACGGTAGATGTTTCCAGGCTCAGGCATGAGCTTGAGGATATCAGGCTCAAGGGATATGCGTACAGCCGCGAGGAATGGATGGAGCATGCCGGCGACATAAGCGTCCCGGTATTCGACAAAAGGGGCAGTTTCGTGGCGCAGCTGGGACTTGCCGGACTTGTCACCAGCTTCGACGGCAAGGAAGAGTCCCTTTTGCGGTCATTGCAAGAAGCGTCGGAAAGGATAGGCAAAGCCTTGTAATTTCAGGCACTTTAATGGGAAAGATAAACGGACCTGCAAAAGGCCGGAAAAGAAGACAGGGAGGTAAAAATCAATGGCAAGACAGCTTATCGAATGTGTACCCAATTTCAGCGAAGGCAGGCGGAAGGACGTCATCGAGGATATCGTCGAACCCTTCAAAAAGACAAAAGGGTGCTACCTTTTCGACTACCGCGCCGACGAAGACCACAACCGTCTGGTAGTGAGCCTTGCCGGCGAGCCGCAGGCGATTTGTGATGCCGTGATGGTGGCGTCACAAAAGGCCGTGGATTCCATCGACCTGAATACCCATCAGGGAGCGCATCCCCGAATGGGAGCCGTCGATGTCATCCCCTTCACGCCCATAAGCAATATAACCATGGAAGAATGCGTAAAGCTGGCCCATGATTTCGGCAAGCGCTTTTACGAAGAACTCGGGGTGCCCGTCTACTTTTACGAGGAGGCGGCCCTGAGGCCCGAGAGAAAGAAACTGGAAGTCATCCGCAAAGGACAATACGAGGCTTTAAAGGAAGAGGTTAAAAATCCCGAACGCTACCCGGACGTGGGGAAACCGAAACTTCATCCGACCGCCGGGGCCACCGTCATAGGTGCCAGGAAGTTCCTTGTGGCTTTTAACGTAAACCTAAATACCACCAATCTTGAAATCGCCAAGACCATCGCGAAGCGGGTGCGGGCTTCCGGTGGCGGCTTTACCGCCGTCAAGGGCATAGGGCTTGCCCTGGAAGAGAAAAACCTCGTCCAGGTGAGCATGAATATCGTCGACGCAGACAAGACGGCCATCTACAGGGCGCTGGAGTTCATCCGCATGGAAGCCGCCCGCTGGGGTGTGACGATAAACGGGACCGAGGTCTACGGCATGATCCCCGCGAAGGCAATACTTGACAGCGCCGCCTACTACATGCAGATCGACGACTTCGATATGAACCAGGTTCTAGAGCTTAAACTGTTGGAGCTCATGAGAGAAGAGGATGACCGATGAGGCGGGTCCTTTTTTACGACGCAAACATCTTTACGCCGTTGATGGGTTCCGCCCCTTCCTCCGGCAAGAAACAGGGCGAGGTGGTTGTTTACGAAAGGGGAGCCCTTCTGAGCGAAAACGGTTTTATCTCCGCCGTGGGAGCCACCGATGACGTTTTGAAAAAGGCTGGCGGACTGGAACTCGATCTCGAGGTCGATCTGGGCGGAGCCTGCGTAATACCAGGTTTCGTGGACCCTCACACCCATATTTGCTTCGCCGAAAGACGTGAGCGTGAGTTTTCCATGCGCCTTGCCGGGAAACCCTACCTGGAGATACTCAAGGCCGGCGGGGGCATTCTTTCCTCTGTGGACGCAGTAAGGAGAGCGACCGAGGAAGATCTGTACGAAATAACGCTTGAAAACGTCTACAGGGCCTTGAGTCTGGGTACCACGACTATCGAAATTAAAAGCGGTTACGGCCTCGATACGGAATCGGAACTCAAAATGCTTTCCGTCATAGGGCGGATAGGTCGCGGAACTCCGCTGGATGTGGTTGCAACCTTCATGGGGGGGCATGCGGTCCCGAGGGAATACAAGGAAAACCCTGACGCCTTTGTGGACCTGCTCGTTAAAGAGATGATCCCGGCAGTCGCCCGACAGGGCATCGCCTCTTTCTGTGATGTATTCTGCGAGGAGGGCGTATTTTCCCTCGAACAAAGCCGCCGGATTCTGGAAGCCGCGAAAAAAGCGGGCTTCAAACTCCGGATCCACGCCGACGAAGTCAACGACCTCGGAGGGGCGGGCCTTGCGGCCGAATTGAAAACCCATTCGGCGGAGCATCTTCTGGCCGCCGGAATAAGCAACCTCAAGGCCATGGCCGAAGCAGGCGTGATAGCAAATATCCTTCCCGCTACGGCTTACAGCCTCAAGAAGCCTTACGCACCCGTCAGGAAGATGATTGAGCTGGCTGTCCCCGTAGCCCTGGCTACGGATTGCAACCCCGGTTCCTGCTTCACGGAGTCTATGCCATTTGTCTTCGGCCTGGGCGTTATGAACATGGATATGACCGTAGAAGAAGCGCTGGTGGCGACGACCCTTAATGCCGCCTGGTCGGTGGGTATGCAGGAAAAGGTGGGAAGCCTGGAGGAGGGTAAACAGGCGGATTTCCTTGTCCTGGATGGCGAAACCCCGGCTATCCTCGCCTATCACGCTGGGGTGTCTCCCGTAGTGGATGTTTACAAAAAAGGCGTCCTGGTAGCCTGAAAATAAAGATGAAAGTGGAGGTTAAAAAGATGAAACTTTCGGAAATGAAAATCAGCGAATTCGTAGAAGACCTTTCATCGGATTCACCCGCACCTGGTGGAGGGAGTGTGGCCGCGCTGTCCGCTTCCCTGGGAGCGGCATTGGTTTCGATGGTTTCGGCCCTGACGGTTGGGAAGGAAAAGTACCGGGATAACTGGGAGGACATGGAAAAGGCGGGCAAGGAAGCGAGAGAGCTTCAAGCGCGCCTGTTGGAACTGATGGAAGAAGATACGCAGGCTTTCAACGCCTTCATGGCGGCGCTCAAGCTTCCAAAGGACACGGAAGAGCAAAAGGCCCACCGGAAGGAAGCGATCCAGGAGGCCACCAAGGGGGCCATCGATGTTCCCCTCAAGACACTCGAGGCCTGCAGGGATGTGGCTGCACTGGCTGAAACGGCATGTAAAAAAGGAAACCAAAACGCTGTCTCCGATGCCGGGACCGCGGCCATCATGGCCCAGGCGGCGGGAAAGGCCGCGGCATATAACGTGAAGATAAACCTCATGGGCCTGAAGGATGAAACCTTCGCTGCAAAAGTCCGTCGTGAAATGGAAAACCTGATGGCGGAGCTTGAAAGACTGGTAGACGGCGTAGAAAAGGCCATAGAGAAATCACTTGCTTAAAGTAAAGAACAAAAAGGAGGATTCAAACATGTTGGAAAAGAATTTGCTAAACGGCAAGGCCATGACCATAAAACTCGACGCTGAACTGCCGGAATATCCAAAATTCGTAGAAGGCATCCGCCGGGCACCGAACAGGGGGTGGACGCTGAACAAAAAGGAAACCGAACTGGCTCTTAAAAACGCCCTGAGGTACGTGCCGGAGGAGCTCCACGAGAAACTTGCCCCCGAGTTCATGGAAGAGCTGAAGACCACGGGCAGGATCTATGCCTACAGATACCGGCCCGAAGGGAGGATTTACGGCAAACCCGTACACGAGTACAAGGGCAAGTGCCTGGCGGGCAAGGCCTTCCAGGTAATGATCGACAATAACCTTGACTTCGAGGTTGCCCTTTATCCCTATGAGCTCGTGACCTATGGAGAGACGGGCCAGGTTTGCCAGAACTGGCTGCAGTACAGACTGATCAAAAAGTACCTGGAGGAATTGACAGAGGATACGACGCTCATCGTCGAAAGCGGACATCCGCTGGGACTCTTCAAGTCCCGTCCTGAAGCCCCGAGAGTGATAATCACCAACGGGCTTTTGGTAGGAATTTTCGACAACCAGGAAGAATGGCATCGCGGCATGCAGCTTGGCGTGACCAACTACGGGCAGATGACCGCCGGCGGATGGATGTACATAGGCCCCCAGGGCATAGTGCACGGTACCTTCAACACACTGCTCAACGCTGCCAGACAGCGGCTTGGTGTAGGATCAAAGGGTAACCTGGCCGGAATCCTCTTCGTTTCATCGGGGCTCGGCGGTATGAGCGGAGCCCAGGCCAAGGCGACGGAAATAGCCGGCGGCGTGGGGATTATCGCCGAGGTTGACGCATCCCGTATCGAGACGCGCCGCAGCCAGGGCTGGGTCAGCAAGGTGGCTGAAAGCTGTGAGGAAGCCTTCGCCATGGCTAAGGGAGCGCTCGAAAAAAGGGAGCCCCTTTCGATAGCCTATCACGGCAATATCGTTGACCTTCTGCAGTATGCCGTGGACAACAATGAAGAAATCCCTCTGCTTTCGGACCAGACCAGCTGCCACGCCGCTTACGAAGGCGGTTACTGTCCTGTCGGGCTTTCCTTCGAGGAACGCACGCGCATGCTCAGGGAAAACCCGAAGGAGTTCCGGCGCCGTGTGGACGAGTCGCTCAGGAAACATTACGAGCTCATCAAGACCCTGGTTGACAGGGGAACTTACTTCTTCGACTACGGCAATTCATTCATGAGCGCCGTCTTTGAAGCTGGCGTAAAGGAGATAGCCAAAAACGGCAAAGACACCCACGAAGGGTTCATCTGGCCCTCGTATGTGGAAGATATCATGGGTCCGCTTCTTTTCGACTACGGCTACGGTCCATTCAGGTGGGTGTGCCTTAGCGGGGATCCCGAAGACTTGAGAAAGACAGACAAGGCGGCCATGGAATGCATTGACCGCAATCGCAGGGGGCAGGACTACGACAACTGGGTATGGATCCGCGACGCCGAGAAGAACAGGCTTGTCGTTGGAACCCAGGCCAGAATCCTGTACCAGGACGCCGAGGGGCGTCTCAAGATAGCGCTGAAGTTCAACGAGATGGTCCGCAACGGCGAGATCGGGCCTGTAATGATGGGCCGTGATCACCACGACACGGGAGGCACGGACTCGCCTTACCGCGAGACGGCAAACATCAAGGACGGGAGCAATATCTGCGCAGACATGGCTACCCAGTGCTTTGCCGGGAACGCCGCCAGGGGCATGACGCTTTGCGCTCTTCACAATGGCGGCGGAGTAGGTATCGGCAAGGCCATCAACGGAGGGTTCGGCATGCTTCTGGACGGCTCGGAAAGGACCGACGAGATCCTGAAATCAGCGATGATGTGGGACGCCCTGGGCGGTGTAGCACGAAGAGCCTGGGCCCGTTGTGAAAACGCCGAGGAAGTGAGCCGAGAGATCAACACGAAATATCCCGGAGACTATCACATAACGTTGCCCTATATTCCAGACGACGGGTTGATATCAAAAACCGTAGCAAAGGCTTGGGAACAGAATTAGCAGAGAATAAAGCAGATGCCTGGGGCTTTGGGAAAAACCTCAGGCATTTTCTTCTTAAAAGCCGGTTCGCCGGAAAGTTTTCCCAATCAAAGAATCCATCCGACGTCTAACGTTATACAGACTTGCCGTGAACAATCCGACACAGAGGACACACAGGATCGAGAAGTCGATGATAAAGGGCATGCGGTGAGCGCCGAGGACGGCACCGTGAAGAATGTCCGCCCCGTATGTGAGAGGGAGTGCATAGGAAAGGGGGCGTAGGAATACCGGCAGCTTCTCAATGGGAAAGAAGAGCCCGCAGAGAAAGATCATGGGAAAACGGAAAAAGTTCGAGAACGTCTGAGCCTCGAAGACCTCGCTCACGGCCACGGCGATGAAAAGGCCCAAAAATGTGGAAGCAACCGCTATCAGGAAAACAGCCGGAAAGAAAGCCGCCCAAAGGACAGAGGAGACGTCTGCGAAGAAAGAGGCCATACTGACCGGGACCAGGGCGTTCGCTGCCCCGAACAAAATGGCGCCGCCGGTTTTGGCGAGCATCAATGTTTCCAGGAAGATGGGTGCGAGAAGGAGCCGTTCAAAGGA
>JAHDOX010000019.1 GCA_018434645.1 Synergistales bacterium
ACTGGCTGCTCCAATAGACCAAAGCGTCGATCCCGGTTTTTAATCCGGCCTGGAAGAAATATACACCACAGGATTCTTTCAGGGAATCAATGATATCCACCCTGCCATGCCCGGTCCTTTTCCAGCACCTGAACACCCTGTCGCCGAGGCGAAAGGCTCCGGTGCAGTTGTACGTGGTTCTCTCGGTGATCGCTCCCTCCGCCAGGGCAGCGTAAAGAGTCACAACCTTGAAGGGCGAACCGGGAGGATAAGTTCCGCTTATGACCCTGTTCATCATGGGCCTTTCGGGATCGTTCAAAAGCCTGTTCCACTCACGGGAGGAAACCCCCCAGGCAAGGGGGTTTATATCGAAGGTAGGCGAACTGTAAAGGACCTTCACATCCCCGTTTTGAACGTCCATTGCGAAAACGGCACCTTTCCTGCCTGCCATCAGCTCCGCCGCCAGGCTTTGCGCACCGAAATCGACGGTAAGCCTGATCGTCTGGCCGGGCACAGGCTCCTTTCTGTCCAGTACACGCACCCTCCGCCCCCTGGCGTCGACTTCTATGGATTCCTCCCCGGGAGAACCTCTCAGAGTTTCCTCGTAAAACTGCTCTACACCTCCCTTGCCTATTACGTCGCCACCCCTGTAGTCTCCATGCGAAAGTGTTTCCAGGTCCTTTTTCGTTACCTCGCCGACGTACCCCAAGATGTGGGAAACAAGCGGACCGGAGGGATACACCCTCCTGGAAACCGGCAAGGGGAAAAGATAATCGGGAAATTCAGGATCACTGACCATGGTGGCTATCTGGGCCATAGTGAGGTTCGGCAGCACCGTCACGGCATTATAGGGAACATCGTACTGTCTGTCCACAATACTCCCCAGGGTACTTACCGTAACAGGAATTCCCAGACTTGAGAGAAAGGAAGCCGTTTCCTCCAAACGTCCTTCTTTCCTCAGATCGAGTGGATACCCCATAAGGTCGAAAGTTTTAACGTTCGTAGCCAGAGGCGTTCCGTTGGCATCAAGGATATCCCCCCTCGCTGCAGGTATCCGTATGAACCGCAACCTGTTTTGCGAGGCCAGCTGGACGTATTTGCCGGCCTGGCCGACCTGGAACCTGTAAAGAGCCAAAACCAGAAAGAACATCGAAAGGAATACAATCCATCGAAAAAGGATAAGCCGCTTTCTTTCCGACATCCCGTTACCGGACATGTCTTTTCTCCCCGTCGGAAGCGAAGGCAAAAGCCAGCATCAAAATGACCGGAAAAACCGTTATAAGTTGCACGACAAAAGCGAAAGCCACTTCTTTAGAGGCTACCCCGAAGAAAAAAAATCTCGAAAGGCTCAGCATTCCGTGGGCGGCGGCCAAAAAGCCTGCAAACATCCAGTGCGAGCGTCCTGTAAAAGGAACCCTTTTCCAGAGAATGCACATCAGACCGATTATGCCACCGTATATCCCCGCGCTCAGGCCGAAAAGTCCGGACCAGCGAAAATCCCATAACAGGCCGCCCAAAAAGGCGGTCCAGATCAATGCGATTTCCGCTTCCGCATTTCTCGCGCTCCGGAACATCAGGTAAAAGAGGAAGATATCCGGCACATAAGCCCATCCTTCCATCAGTACCTGGAGGACATCCTGCAAGAACCAGAACAAAACCGCCTGTATCACCGGGGGCCTTCCTTCTTGACGAAAACCTGCACGCTATAAAGCCGTGAGAATTCCGCTCCCGGAACTACGGAATAGATCCTGTACCCTCCTGAAATTCCTGTCGCCTCGCCCACTTCGCCTATCCGCAATCCAGGCGCCAGGTGTTCGCTTACAAGGGCGGAGGTCAGTTTCATTCCGGGAGTCAAAAGGTTTTCCAGGGGAACATATAGAAGGCTGATCCTTCCTTCTCCGTCGCCCGCTATTACGCCCAGGTCCCTCGTCTCCTCCACGACTGCCGGGATCATAAGCCCCGGGGAGGTCAAAAGCTCCACCCAGGAGAAATTCCTGCTCACCTGAAAGACACGTCCGACGAGGAAGCCGTCCTGAAGGACTGCCATGCCTTTTTCTATCCCGTCGGCGCTTCCCTTGTCTATTTTGAGTTCTTTCCACCAGTCATCAGGCCTTCTCAGCACTACCCGTGCTCCCAACAATCCTTCTTCACTTGAAGAGACACTCTCGCTGACGGCTGTGTGTAAAGCCTGTTTTAACCTGATGTTTTCTGCCTGCAGTTTATTAATCTCCCTTTGGAGGCGTGTGGTGTCGGCAAACCATGAAACGGCCTTTTCCACACCGATTCTTGCCGCCCTTGCCGGAAGTTCGGGCCACGCAAGCAAGGTGCCGGCGGTATCCATTGCAAGATACGACGCCGGATCTCCGGACAAAAACACCATTAAAAGAAAGCCGACGGCCACCGAGGCCAATCCGTGCAACGCCGTCGATCCTTCCCTTTTCAACGGTCCGACACCTCCAAAATCACCCTGGATTGCTCAGCGTACGCCGTGGCCGACGGAAACCAGAACCTTTTTCATTGAATCTATTTCGTTCAAAAGTTTTCCGAGCCCTTCGGCCACAGAGTGTAAAGGGTTCTCGGCCTTTATGACAGGAGCATTCAGTTCCTCGGCAAGCCGCCTGTCAAGACCTTCCAGAAGCGCTACGCCGCCGGTCAGCACAAGTCCCTGGTCTGCTATGTCACGGGCGAGCTCCGGTGGTGTCTGCTCCAGCGTCTCCCTGGCCATTTCAACTATCCGCGCCACCGCAGGGTTGATGGCTTCCCTCACTTCTTCGCTGGAAATGCAGATGGATTTCGGGAGACCGTCAGTAAGGTTTCTCCCCCTTACCTCCAGGATCTTCTCCTTTTTGAGGGGGATCGCCGAACCGATAGCGTTTTTTATCTCCTCCGCAGTGGAGGAACCTATTACAAGGGTATATTTCTGCCTGATCAGGCCGATTATCGCGTCGTCCATTTCATCGCCTGCCCCCCGGAGGGAATTGCTGACCACAACTCCGCCGAGGGACAGCACAGCCACCTCGCTCGTCCCGCCTCCGACATCAAGAATCATGCTGCCCCTGGGTTCATGGATGGGCAAGCCCACGCCCAGGGCCGCAGCCACCGGTTCTTCCACCACGTAGGCTTCCCTGGCTCCTCCATCGAGAGTCGCGTCTATGAAAGCCTTCCGCTCCACTTCGGTGACGTATACGGGAGCGCAGACAATAACCCTGGGATGGCTGAAGATGCCTATTCCGCCACCGGTGGTCTTTTCTATGACATGCCTGATCAGAGCCCCAGTCATGTCGAAATCGGCTATCACCCCGTTTTGCAGGGGCCTTACGGTCTCCACGCCTTTAGGTGTTTTTCCGTACATCGCCTTGGCCTCGTAGCCGAAGGCGATCACTTCCTTTGAACTCTTGCGGGAAGCTTTCCTGTAGGCAATGACCGACGGCTCATTGTAGACGACACCCTTTCCCTTGAGGTACACGACTATATTCGCCGTTCCCAGATCTATGCCTATGTCTTTCCCGAAAATTCCCGAAATCGAACCGAACACCATTGGTCACCAACTTTCACAAAATTTCCTCATTATGAAATTGAAACGGCCCTGATTTTCCCGTCGGCTGCTATGTAATGACCTTCGAAGCCGACACCCAGCGTTTGGAGTTTCCGGCACACATGGTCCGTCAGAAGCCGGTCCTCTGCGCTCGGTTCCAGACTGCCGTCGGGATGATTGTGCAGGATAGCCAGTCCTCCTGCGTCAATTCTGACAGCTTTTCTGAACAAATATTTCATATCCAGGCTTGCCCCGTCCAGACCACCCCAAGAAAGCCGGTCTTCCGTAAGGATACGACCAGTCCTTTCCGTAAAAAGACCTATTATATACTCCCGCTCCTCGTCTTTCAGCATTACGCTCCACCACCGCAGGCGTCCTTGCAGGTTTTCGTCGGGCGGTATTTCGGACCCCTCAGCTCTCACATCCGCTCTTTCCGCATTAAGCCTCTTTGCTATTTCAAAAGCGGCGATCACGGTGGCGGCCTTTGCGGACTTAAGCCCCTCAATGCGGCAGAGTTCGGCAAAAGAAGTCCTTGCCAGCCTTTCAAGGCTCCCGAACTCGGCAAGCAGGTCGCCCGCAAGTTCGAGCACGCTCCTGTTTCTGTCGCCGGTCCTCAAAAGAATCGCGAGCAATTCCTGCAACGAAAGAGCCCCTGGCCCCAACTTCGAAAGCCGCTCCCTGGGCCTTTCACGATCAGGAACAACCGCCATTTTCACCTTTGATCACCGGGCCAGAAAGGATTTTCCCTGCGTTCGGCCCCGATGGTTGAATCAGGCCCATGACCAGGGTAGACTTTAAGGTCATCGGGAAAAGCTGCAAGTTTTCTGATCGATTCTTCCAACTGTTTCTGGTCGCCGCCCGGGAGGTCCGTTCTCCCCACGCTTCCAGCGAAAAGCGTATCGCCAACCAAAAGTGCCTCCTCGAGGCCTTCCCTGACGTAAAAGCAGGCGCTTCCCGGTGTGTGTCCCGGCGTGTGAATGACGGAGATGCGGAGGTCTCCGGCGTAAAAGCTTTCGCGGTCTTCAAGCTCCTTCTCGGGGGGAGAGTATCTGCAGCTGTCCTGCAAAAAGGCCGAGAGGTTGAGTTCGGGCGACGTCAACATGGAAGCGTCCAGCTTGTGTATCGCGACTCCCCTTGCGGAGTGTTGCCTTAACTTTTCAAGACCGCAGATGTGATCGGAATGGCCGTGGGTGAGCAGTATCCATTCCAGGTTGATATTCTCCTTTTCGATGATTTCGAGAACTTCCCCCGGATCCCCCCCGGGGTCGACGAAGACGCCGTGTCCCCGACTGTCGGTAACAAGATAACCGTTAGTCCATAACATGCCCAGTGGAAACCGGCGAATACGCATCTTTTAATCCCTCCTGCTTTCTATTAAAAGTGTAACTGGCCCGCTATTCGTAAGGTACACATCCATAAAGGCCTGGAAAAGGCCTTCTTCTGTGCGAATTCCCCTTGACCTTACGTTCTTGATGAAATCTTCATAGCAGGCCTTCGCCTTGTCCGGAAGCGCAGCTTCGACGAAGGAAGGGCGCCTGCCTTTGCTGCAATCCCCGTAAAGTGTGAATTGTGAAACCACAAGCATACTTCCCCCGACTTCGATGAGGGAACGATTCATCTTCCCCGAATCATCTTCGAAAATTCTCAAATTTACAAGTTTCTCGGCCATCCAGTTTATATCCCGCTTTGAGTCGTCCTTGTGAACCCCAAGAAACACGCAAAGCCCCTCTTCGATCTTTCCCGTAGTCTTGCCGTCGACTTTCACTTCGGCACGGCTTACTCTCTGCACCAACGCGCGCAATATTTTCACCCCCGAATTACCTCTATGACCCCTTGTATAGTGTTGAGTCTGGCGATTACCCTGTAAAGGTGTTCCAGGTCTTTCACCTGAAGGTCAACGGACATACGGGCCCTGCTGCCGCCTGCCACAAAGGCCCTGATCTGCAATATAGACCCGTCCATGGCGTTGATTCCCTGTGCCACATCGGCAAAGAGGCCCGGCCTGTCGACACCTTCGACACGGAGCCGGCAAGCGTAGCGATCGGAAGTCCTGTTCCCCCATTTGACGTCCACCATTCGTTCCGTCGGTACATTCGCAACGTTCCTGCAACCTTTCCTGTGGACAGTGATCCCGCGGCTTTTGGTCACAAATCCTTTTATTTCATCTCCCGGCAGCGGATTGCAACAATTCGCCAGGGCCACCATCACTCCCGGCGCCCCTTCGACAACTATCTCCGTATCGGACTGCTTTTTCTGAATCTCCACCGAAGTCTCCTGGACCTGGACATCTTCTTTCCCGACCGGGAATCTGGCGGCCGCCGAAGCGGCACTCAGGTCCGCCGAACCTATCGCCACCAGCATATCCTCGCCGTTTGCGTACCCGAGGTCTCTTGCTACCTTGTTTAAAAGAGCTGCGCTACCGGCAAGGTCGATTTCAAGGTTCGGCTGGCGTCTTTTCAGTTCCCTTTCCAGCTGTTCGAGTCCTCTGGTGAACTTTTCCTCCCTGTCCGTACGTTCCCGTTGACGAAAATAAGAGCGGATCTTGCTCCTTGCGCGACTGCTTTTGGCTATTTTGAGCCAGTCCCTGGAAGGTTTTGCCTGGGGGGACGTCATAACACTGACTATATCACCGTTTTGTATCCTGTAATCTATGGGAACGATACGGTTGTTTACCATGGCCCCGACGTAGTGATTGCCGATTTCCGTATGGATGGTATATGCGAAGTCTATGGGAGTCGATCCTTGCGGAAGGGAGATGACGTCGCCCTTGGGGGTGAAGACGAAAACGTCCGACGACAGAACGTCGGCCTTTACATGTTCCAGAAATTCCGAAGGCTCACTGCTGTCGGCCTGGGCTTCCAGAACCTGTCTTATCCAGTCGAGTTTCTGGTCGAGCTCGTCCTCCTTGTGGCGTTTTTCCTTGTACCTCCAGTGCGAGGCTATGCCGTACTCGGCCATCCAGTGCATCCGCCACGTGCGTATCTGTATTTCAAGCGGTTCGGCGCTGGGTCCCATGACAGCAGTATGGAGAGACTGGTACATGTTGCTTTTCGGATTTGCTATGTAATCGTCAAACTGACCCGGCAAGGGTTTCCAGATGGTGTGGACTATGCCGAGTACCGTGTAACAGTCCGCTACGTTTTCCACGGTCACCCTCAGGGCCAGAAGGTCGAACAGTTCTTCCAGCGAGACGTTCTTGCGCCTCATCTTCTCATAAATACTGTAAAAGTGCTTCGCCCTTCCCGTTATGTAGGCTTCTATGCCCTCTTCGGCCAGGCGCTTTTCCAGGATTTCTATGGCTTTTTTGATAATCTCCTCGCGTTCGGGCAGCTTCTTCCTGACGCGTCGCCTTATATCGTAATATGCTTCAGGGTCGGTGATCTTGAAGGAAAGGTCTTCCAGTTCACGTTTTATCTGGTAAATCCCCAGCCTGTGGGCTAGAGGGGCATAGATCTCAAGCGTCTCCCGCGCTATCCTTGTCTGCTTTTCCCTGCGCAGGGCATGAATGGTCCTCATATTGTGAAGCCTGTCGGCAAGCTTTATCAAGACCACCCTTATATCCTTCGCCATGACCAGAAACATCTTCCTGAGATTTTCAGCCTGGTAATCCTCGAAGGATTTGAACCGGAGCTTGCCGAGTTTGGTTACCCCGTCGACCAGAAGGCTTACCTCTTCGCCGAACCTTTCTTCCAGGTCCTGAGGTGTCGTTTCCGTATCTTCGAGTACGTCGTGAAGGAAGGCGGCAACCAGGGTCTCGCAATCCAGGTCCATGTCGGCAAGGATCGAGGCAACCCGTATCGAGTGTATGATATAGGGCTCGCCGCTGAGGCGCTTTTGGCTGGCATGGGCATTGGCGGCGTATACCACGGCCTCGCCGCAGCGGGCGAGATCATCCCGTGACAGGTATTTGGATGCCTTTCCCCAAAACTCCTGCCAGGCCATTTTTACCGCCATTGTTCTCTGTTCCTCCGGGAAGCGCCCCACGAAACTGTCTCTCAAAAGACGGAGAGCCTTCATTTCGCCGGGGTTGGCCTTTTCGCCCCCATGGAGGCCTACGCTTTCCCGAAAGACCTTGCCCTTGCGATCCATTGGAACATCACCTTCCGGTCACCCTGCATCTAGGGGACCACGACGTTTTCAAGAAGCATATCAACACGGGCCTGTCCGCGCCAGTAATTCATCCTTGGCCGGTAGATGAACCCGACGGCCCTTCTGAATTCTTCTTCGATTCCCGCTGCATTGAAAGCCAGAAACTCCACTTCTCCGGAACGTACCCTCAGATGCCTGCCTTCCCGACCAAGTGGCAAAAGTTTGAGCGGGTCTTCCCTGGGGAAGAAATAAACAGGTCTCGGATTACCCATGCCAAAGGGTCCGAGCCGTGACATCTCCCAAAGACTTTCCCTCGAATGATTCGAAGGAGGGCAGGCCAGGGCTCTCAGAGGTTCCTGGGCTGTCTCGATTTCCGACAGTGACTGCTGGAGACTCCTGCAAAGGTCTTCCCAGAACTTTTCACCCACGGTGAATCCGGCGGCTTTTTCATGCCCGCCCCAGGCATCGAGCTTGTCTTCAAGGGAGCCCAGTATCTCCAGGGCGTTCCCGCCAGGAGGAACCCTCAGCGTACCGCGAAGGGAAGTTCCTGCAGGAGCGACCAGTGCCACCGCTCGCCCATAGTCGTTGCACAACCGGCTTGCTACGCTGCTTAATACCCCGACCGGCCAATCATCACCCCGAAAAACAAGCTTGCCTTTTTTTACCGACTCCGATATTTCCTCCACCAGGGTACGGGATATTCTCTGTCTTTTTCTGTTCAGCGAGATCAACCCGTGAACGTTATTTCTTATATTGCCCTCTCCAATCAGAACTTTTACCGCACGATCCGCAAGTCCCAGGCGACCAGCCGCATCGAGGCAGGGGATAATTTTCATCGCAAGGTCTTCTTCGTCTATGCTGCGTTTGTCAACGCCCAGCTCCCTCATCAGCACACCGAGACCTTCGCGCCTTCCTTCCCTTATCTCGCGGAGCCCCTCGCGTACCAGAACCCGGTTGATCTGTGAAAGAGGCATGGAATCGGCCACCGTCGCAAGGGCGACAAGGTCAAGTCGACAGCGCAGCCACTTTTTATCGGCTATATCCTGTTGCCAGGCCCAGCTCCACAATACTGCCGTGGCGCAGAGGTCACGCGACTCACCCGATCCGTCCAGGTGCGGATTTACGACTACTGTCCCGTCGGGAAGAGGTTCACCTGGCGCATGATGATCGAAGACGGCCACCCTTATACCCGACATGCCGGCTTTTCGAAGAGACTCCACATCCCGTGTGCCGCAGTCAACGGTGACAAGGAAATCACAACCGCTTCTTTTGATTACATCCATGACGTCTTTATGGACACCGTAACCCTGGCGATGCCTGTGGGGAATATAATACCTTACGTCCCTGAATTCCAGGAGTCCCAGTTCAACGGCAAGCACAGTGGAGCATACGCCGTCGACATCATAGTCGCCGTATACGACCACCCGCTTTTTTCTCCGGTGATCTTTCCAGACGTTTCGGGCTTCCTTTGAAGCCCGTCCGAGGTTCAAGCCGGAAAGAGATGTATCAAGGCTCGGGCGCAACCACTCCCGAGCCTTGTCGAGCCTTTTTTCATCGGCGACCCCTTTCATCCTGAGAACGGCGGCAGTAACAGGCGTGCAATCAAGGGTCGCGGCAAAATCGTGATCGGCAGGGGTTATTTTGTCTATAATCACCCGCGCCAAAGGACAGGTAAGGGACAATGTTTAAAATCAGACTCCTTTCCGGTCGTCATCTCTTTCTTCCAAAAGCTCTTCTTCCGGTTCGAGGCCCAAACCTTCTTCATCAAAGGTTTTCCCACCTTCTGCAGCACGACGATTCTTTTGGGAAACAGATTCCTCCGTGCTTTCTTCGGGTTCAGAAGCAACTTCCGCAGTTTCGGAAATTTCGGATGCACTTTCGGGCCTGACAGCGGCAGCCTCTTCCCGCCTGGCACTTATCGCCGCCAAAAGGGAAGCCTTTTCCTCTTCCAGTTCCCTGATCTTCTTTTCCTTCTCCCGTACCTGACGGACATATTTGCCGCGCGTCTCCATTAGTGCGGAAAGTGAAACAAGCCACATCAAAATACCGCCGGCGGCAAAAAGGAGGACCTCCCAAATGCCCTGGGGGATCGCTCTTTCCCATACAAGAAACCTGACTATAATCTCACCGGTATTCTGAAAAGCGTAGACTGCGGCCAAAAGCATCGCCAAAGCAACTGCAAGAGCATAACTTTTCATACCCACCACTCCTCCGCGCGGTATGCGAACAGCCTTTCCCGGCGCTGCGGGATCGTCTGTCAGGACTTCTGCCTCTGGGGCGAACGCTTGTTGAAACGTTCGTGTACCTCGGGCTTGTCTTCCCGCTTCAGACTCTCGATGTATTTCGTCCTTCCGGTCGTTTCCCATTCGGTATCAAATATTTCATGAATTTCCCTGCTGTATTCGTCAAGCCCTTCGGCCAGGTCGGTAAGGATGTTTTCCGAACCCGGATGGGTAGGTCTGGCCCCATGCTTTCTGACAAGCTCCCGGAGAACCGCCGGGTGGTCGATGATAAGGCAGGGGCACAGGAGATTGTCATCCTCGTAAGGCTGCGCCTCCCTTATGTCCTTGAAAAAGGGGCTCTGCAAGACCTCAACGAGGCTCTTTTCCTTTATGTTGTCCACGGCGAAGTGAACGAAAACACAGGGCTCCACGTCACCGTTTGAGATTATGTGAAGATAGCGCTCGCCGCCTGCCATGCAGCCATCCACGTAAGGTCCGTCATTCCAGAAATCGCCTATGAAAACAGGGTACTTCATGCGCCATTCCTCGACCTTTTCATGAAGCTTCGCCCGTTGCTTCGGAGTGGCCATGTATTCAAGATCGGGAGTGCCTCCCGTAGGGATATACTGAAAAAACCATCCGACTTTGCAACCCTTTTCGTACATTTCCTCGATAAACGCGTCGCTTGCCAGATAGTCTGCGCTGGTTCTGGTGTACGTAGCGCTGAATCCGTAAAGAATCCCTTTCCGGTTGAGCCGGTCGAAGCTTTCCATGACCTTGTCGTAAGTGCCCTCGCCCCTGCGGGAATCCGTCTCCTCACGGGTCCCTTCGACGGAAAGCACGGGAGCCACGTTCCCCATCCGGGCGAGGCGGTCCGTCACCTTCTCGTCAAGCAGTGTGCCGTTGGTGTAAACGTGGAAGAAACAGTCATCATGTTTTTGCCAAAGATCAAGCAGGTCGGGCCTCACAAAACACTCACCGCCCGAGAAGGTGAAAAAGTACATGCCCAGTTCCTTGGCTTCGTTTATCACCCGGTCCAACACATCAAAGGAAAGATCGTCTTCCTTCGAATAGGCCGAGGCGTAGCATCCCTTGCAATGCAGGTTGCAGCGCATGGTGGGGCTTATGACTATGAAATTGGGAAGGTGTACGCCTAACTGTTTCTCTTTTCTGTCGATCATGGCCCGGCCCAGGATGATGAAATTCACCAGAAAATTCATGATCATCTTTTTCCGGCAAAGCGGGTTCAGTTCTGTAAACAAACGCCTGAATACACCTGCAAAGGGGTGATTTTCTCTCGCATACTGAGCCAGCGCCTTGGTAGTTTCCCTGTAGTACTTGTTCGGCGAAATTTTTGAAAGAGCTTCAAAGAGTGCGACTAGCTTTCTTTCGTCATCCTCTTCGGCCAGGCGTGCAACCTGGTCCAGTAGTGCTGCAGATACTAACCCCTTGAGCCTGTCCATGGCGTTCATGCCCATAACTGCATCCTCCTTCCGTAGCAAGGCATAAGACGGTATTCGAATTTTCGGCTCCGGATTCTTTCGCATCCGGTTCCGATCTGTCGTCCCGCTCTTTGTCCGGGCAGGATGGTGGCAAATACGGCAAATTAAAAAATGCTGTTAATATTCTATCATTGCGTTTGTCTTTTGCAATCAGAACGGATCATTTCTCTCCCGACAAAGGTGGAACAGGTATTATAATTTCTATGGAAGCAACAGGATTGGTTTTTCGGTGACTTTGATTTGAAAAGAGAGGAGCGATTTCCTTGATGAAAAAAACGGTTTTTACGGCCCTCGTAACGGTTTTGCTGGTGGGGCTGTTTTCTGCGGGGTCTTTGGCTCAGGAAAGCTGTCCTGTTCCGGCTGGAACCAAGGTGGTTCTGCTGGAATCAAGCTGGTCATTCGACCCTGCGGCGGGACTTTTGAAAGGAAGGGCGACGGTGTTCAACGCCTCCGATTCCGATGCCATAGCACCGGGTGTAATGATCAGCCTGTACAACCTGCAAGGAGAGATGTTCGATAACTTCATTATAAGGGGCAAACAGGCCCGGGTTGCACCTGGCGACAAAACGGAAGTCGAGTTCCAGGCCCAGCTTAAAGCCATCCCTTTGTCCGTGATGATTGGCCCGATCGAAGGGATGGCTGTTACCTGAGGATAGAAACAGTTGGCGCGTAGCGCCACTTTAGAATATAGGTGAAGAAAGGAGTTTGCTGCCATGAAGATGGACGAAATAATAGAAGAATTTGTCTGCAAACCTTCGAAGATAGCGGTCGTCGGAGCATCGCGAAATCGTGATCGCCCAGTATACGATGTAATGTCATACCTGAAGCAGCAGGAATTTGACTTGTACCCGGTTAATCCAGCTTCTGCGGGTGATACCATACTCGATTTGCCCTGCTATAAAAGCCTGAAAGAAGTTCCGGAAAGGGTGGATATTGTGGCCCTTTTCCTATCGCGGAAAAACCAGGAGATCATTTTGGAGGATATCAGGGGTCTGGCATACAAACCTGTGGTATGGATGCAGCCTGGAGCGGAAAACGACGAGGCCGAGGACGCTTTGAAGCAGGAGGGATATGAAGTAGTCAAGGGTGCCTGCCTCATGATGACCCATCAGGTTTATTGTGGTGGAGAGTAGTTAAAGGAAAAAGAAGCCAAGGTGCTTGACCTCGGCGGCCTGCGGGTTTAGTATATCGTCATAAGTTAGGCTAACCTAAAAAACAAGGGGCGATATGAATGCCGGCAAGAAAGGTTTATCTGGATCATTCGGCAACGACTCCGCTTGCCGCCGAAGTTTATGAAGCAATGAAGCCGTTTTTGCAGGAACGTTTTGGCAACCCTAACAGCCTTCACTCCTGGGGCAGGGAAGCCAGAAAGGCCGTCGACGAGAGCCGGGCTTCAATAGCAAGGCTTATAAATGCCGAACCCCGCGAAGTAATCATAACGGGAGGCGGCAGTGAGGCGGATAATCTCGCCATAAAGGGGACCGCCTTCGCGCTCCAGGGCAGGGGAAGGCACATAATAACCTCGGCCATCGAACACCATGCCGTTATCGACACCTGTAAATGGCTGGAAAAACAGGGGTTTGAACTGACGGTGCTTCCCGTAGACGAGACGGGAATGGTAAGCATCGCCGACCTGGATGCGGCGATCAGGGAAGAGACCATACTCGTTACCATCATGTATGCCAATAATGAGGTAGGCACCATACAGCCGGTAAGAGAAATCGTCCGGACGGCCCGGGCGAAGGGCGTTCGGGTGCACCTCGACGGCGTACAGGCAGTGGGCCACATCCCCGTGGATGTAAAAGACCTGGATGCGGATTTGCTGACTCTCTCCGCCCACAAGATGTACGGGCCGAAGGGTGTCGGGGCTCTTTACGTGAAGCGCGGAGTAAAACTGGATCCGCTGGTACACGGTGGCGGACAGGAATTCGGGCTCAGGTCTGGAACGGAGAATACGGCGGGTATTGTCGGATTCGGGGCAGCCGCGGAGCTTGCAAATCGGCGGCTTGAAGAGGGAGCCGTCGAAGAGGAAAGCCGGTTAAAAGACCTGCTCATCAACGGCATCACCGATAAAATCCCCAATGCCCATATAACGGGACATCCGGTGGAGAGGCTCCCCTTTCATGCCAGTGTGTGCTTTGATTACATAGAGGGCGAATCCATGCTCTTGCGGCTTGATGCCGCCGGAATAGGGGCTTCGAGCGGTTCCGCGTGCACTTCGGGAAGCCTCGAGCCCAGTCACGTGCTTTTGGCCATGGGTATACCTCATGAATTGGCCCACGGCTCACTGCGCCTGACACTGGGAAAAGATACGACGGAGGAGGATATTCTCTACGTTCTTGAAATACTTCCCAAGGTGGTTTCGGACCTCAGGGCACTCTCGCCGCTTGGAAAAGAACTCTCATAACGAGGTGAAAGAATGATGTACTCGGAAAAAGTAATCGAATTGTTCATGAATCCCAAGAACGCAGGAAGGATAGACAATCCTGACGGTGTCGGCCAGGTAGGGAACCCGCAGTGCGGGGATATCATGAAGATCTATATCAAGGTAAAGGATGACCGCATCGAGGATATTTCTTTTGAAACCTTCGGATGTGCTTCGGCGATAGCCTCCAGTTCCATGGTCACCGAAATGGTTAAGGGGAAGACCCTGGACGAGGCCCTCAAGGTGTCAAACAAGGACGTCATGGAGGAACTCGGTGGTCTCCCCCCTCAGAAAATACACTGTTCGCTTTTGGCCGAAGAAGGGATCAAGGCCGCCATAGAGGATTACAGGAAGAAAGCGGGTATAAAGTGATGGCGGAAGGCAAGGTAGTGGCCGTCTGCATGTCCAGGGAAAAAGGCGTCCCCAAAAAAAACGTGGGCCAGGCTTTTCTGGAAGTCGGTAAAGGGCTTGTGGGAGACGCCCACGCGGGCTTCGCCCACAGGCAGGTAAGCATGCTTGCTCTCGAGGATATCGAAAAAATGAAAGAGAAACTGCCCGACCTTGAACCTGGCAGTTTCGCCGAAAACCTTACAGTCACCGGGGTAGATCTGGAGAATGTTACAATTGGAGCCCGTTTCAGGGTTGGCGAGACCTTGCTGGCATTGACACAGATAGGCAAGGAATGCCATACCAAATGTGCCATATATCACAAAACGGGAGACTGCATCATGCCCGCCAAGGGACTTTTCTTCGAGGTCATAGAGGGCGGCAGGGTCGCCGTGGGGGATAAGGTGCAACGGCTGGACTAGGCTTTTGTGCGTCGTTTAGCCTATTCACAGGTTTACACATTCCGGCAGGTTGGGGAAATTGGCCTAACCTGCCGGATTTGTTTTATAATTATAAAATCCGCCACTTTTTTCAGGAGGCATTTAATGGGACCGGTTGTTTTAACTTACATCAGGGTTCGGTACGGGGAAACGGACCAAATGGGCTTTGTCTTTAACTCCCATTATCTTTCCTGGTTCGAAATCGGGCGAACGGAGTATTGCAGGGCCCTTTCCCGACCCTACAGGCTTTGGGAAAAAGGGGGCGTTTTCCTCCCCGTAGTCGAAGCCAGTCTGCGTTTCAAGAATCCCTTGCGTTATGATGACATGGTATGCATAAAGACGAGCATACGGGAGGTGACCCCTTACACTATCACTTTCACCTACAAGGTGATAAGAGAAGAGGATGGTCGACTCGCCGCGGAAGGCAGCACAAAACACGCCTTTTGCGACAGGTCGGGAAAACTTGTCAGGGAGCCGGAGCCTTTTTACCGATGGCTTTTGGAACAGCTTGAACAAAGAAAGGAAGAGGTGGTTCTGCGTGAGCGAAAAACGGATTTTGCTCGGGAATGAGGCAATAGCGCGCGGGATCGTCGAGGCCGGGTGCGAGGTAGCAGCCGCGTATCCGGGAACGCCTTCCTCGGAGATCCTGCCGGCCGTTGCTTATTGGGCCGATGAACTTGGCACGAAAACGGTCGTGGAGTGGGGCGCCAACGAAAAGGTAGCCTTCGAAATGGCCGCAGGTGCTTCTTTTGCGGGCAAGAGATCCTGCGCCGTGATGAAACAGGTCGGACTGAACGTTGCGGCCGACCCCTTCATGAGCGTAGCCCATTTCAGGATCAAAGGAGGTTTCCTGCTGGTTGTAGCCGACGACCCGGGGCCTCACAGTTCTCAGACGGAGCAGGACAGCAGGTTTTTTGCCATGTTCGCGAAGGTCCCCTGTTTCGACCCCTCAACGGCCGTGGAAGCCATGGAAATG
>JAHDOX010000148.1 GCA_018434645.1 Synergistales bacterium
ACGTTTACGTTCACGGATGTCCGCCACGTCCCGAAGCGATCATCGAGGGTGCCGCGAAAGCCATACTGAAACTGGAAAAAATGAAAGAAGAGTACCAAAAGGCAGGTGCGCAGCAATGACATGCCGTCCTGAATATGTCAAAGAAAGCAGCGATCCGCAAGAGGTGGTCGCCTGCATCGAAGAGCGTTTCGGTGAAGATGTGCAAGATCTGGAATTAAGGGATTACAAGGGCGGCAAGGCGAACGCTGTTCAATACAGAGTGCTGTGGTTAACTGTCAAACTTGAACGCTTTCTGGAACTGGTGAGTATATTTGAGGAGTTTGATTTTCCGCATTTCCAGGTAATTTCCGGCAATGATGAAGGCGATACGGTGGTTTTGAATTACCATTTCGCACTTTTTAATAGCGCGGGAAAGAGCAAGAGGCTTAATGTTACCGTTTCGGTCCGGGTCCCTAAGGATGATCCGGTAATGCCTTCTCTCTGGGAGTGGATACCGGGTATAGAGTACAGCGAGCGCGAAATGCGTGAAATGCTCGGTGTCGATTTCGACGGTCTGCCCAACAAGGGGCTTGTCTTTTTGCCCGAGGACTGGAACGAAGACGTCAAGCCCTGGCGCAGAGACGAAACGGGACCGTCCGAAAAGGACGTCCGGGAATTGTCATAGGAGGTGCCGATATGGCTATAGGAACAGGAAAAACCTATAAAGTCCCGATCGGTCCCGTTCACGTCGGACTGAAAGAACCGATAACGGCCTGGCTCGATGTCGACGGGGAGAGAATCATAAACGCAACGATCAGACCGGGAGCGATTCACAGGGGCATAGAGTTCATGGCAAGAGAACGTAATCCCATCCAGGTGATTTACCTTGCCGAACGCATTTGCGGTATTTGCTCTTTCGCGCACATCGAGTGCTTCGTCAGAGCTGTCGAAGACGCGGCCGGAATAAGCGTACCCAAACGGGCGCAGTACATTCGCACCATCGTCCTGGAACTCGAACGTGTCCATTCACATATACTCTGGGCTGGTGTAGCATGTTATACCTTCGGTTATGATTCTGCCTTTCATCTGGGGATGATCCTCAGGGAGAAAGTTATGGACGTGCTGGAAGCCCTTACGGGAAACAGGGTGAATTATGGGACCGGCACCATAGGAGGTGTAAGGCGGGACATAACGCCCAAGGTCGAAAAGGTTATCAGAGACATGATCAATTTCTATAAGAACGAATTCGAACTTTTCTACAACGTCGCTACCGACGATCCTGTGACCCTGGCCCGCATGAGAAACGTGGGCGTGCTCTCATCGGAAGATGCGGTGAAATACTGCGCGGTAGGACCTACAGCGAGGGGAAGCGGTCACCGGATTGACCTCAGATGGTCCCAGCCATACGAAGCCTATGGTGATCTGGATATAATGCCGGTGGTTCCACAAGACCACACCGGAGAAGTTTATGGCGACGTATATGACCGGTTTCTGGTCAGGGTGCTGGAAGTCTACCAGTCTCTGGAAATCATCGAAAAATGCCTGGACGGGTTGCCTGAAGGAGAACTCATGTGGGAACCCAATCTTCCGAAACTTCTGAATTACCTGAAAAAGGCGGAAGGGACGGGAATTTCGTCCATTGAGGCTCCAAGAGGTGACGATACCCACGTAGTCAGGCTTACAGGTGCCGAGGAGAACGTGACATGGTGGAAGGTCCGGGCACCGACGTATGCTAATGCGGTTTCGTGGCCGCTGATGTTCAAAGACAACGAACTGGCTGATGCTCCTCTTGTCATCAACAGCGTCGATCCATGTATATCCTGCATGGAAAGAATGCTCGTCACCGAAAGGAAAACTGGTTCAAAGCAGATTGTCACCAAAAAGGAACTCCTTAATAGGTGCAGAGAGAAAACCAGGAAGGTGATGGGGGCATGATGATTCTTTTCAAGATTCTGGCAGGGCTGGCTCTTCTGATTTTTGCGTCGCTCCTGTCACTGCTTTACGAGGGGATCGACAGGATCTTTCATGCAAGGATGCAATCCAGGCTTGGGCCGCCCTTGTTTCAGCCCTTCTATGACGTGCTGAAGCTCTTGGGGAAAGAAAACATAGTACCCAGGAGGGCTGTCCCATGGGCTTTCAATGGAGCTCCCTGGGTGGCTGCCGCCACTGCCCTGATGATAGTGCTTTATGTTCCCATGGGTTCCTTGCAGCCAATATTGGGTGGTCACGGAGACCTGATCCTGATCCTGTACCTTTTGGGACTTTCGGCTGTGGCGATGGCCGTTGGAGGCTTTTCCAGCGGCTCAATTTATTCCAACGTGGGTGCCCAGAGGGAAATGGTTCTTATGATGAGTTACGAGCTGCCCCTGGCCGTGGTTATCGCATCCTTGGCGTGGTTCGCCTACAGATCGGGAATGCCTGGGGATCCGTTCAGTCTTGAAACCTATGTAGGGATGTCGGTCTGGAGCGTCGCGGGATGGACGGGCAGCTTCGGAATACTCGGACTTTTGATCGCCCTTTTGGCGGTTGTACCTGCAGAAACCGGAAAGGTTCCCATGGATATCGCCGAAGCCAAAACGGAAATCCTGGAAGGGCTTATCAGCGAATATTCAGGGCGCAACCTGGCCATGTTCAAATTGGCTTTTTCCATAAGGACTCTGGCCATGTGCGCCGTGGTGGTTTCCCTGTTTTTCCCCTGGTCATTGGGAAGGTTGCTCGGTTTTCAGGGGGTTTTCTTTTTCGTTGCGGATTTTCTCTTTTTCTGGATAAAAGTACTGGTCGTACAGGTTCTGGGAGTGACCATTATAAGGACTACCTTCGGTCGATTCAAGATCTGGCAGGCGTCGAGGTTGTACTGGTACCAGGTAGGTGGCCTTTCGTTAGCCGGCATGGTATTGCTTTCCCTTGACGTTATCCTATAAGGTGGTGTCAAGATGCTAAATAAAATGCTCATTCAGATACTAAGACAATGGACAAAAAAACCGTCGACAAACCCCTTTCCCGTCGCTCATATTCCCGACAGCCTCAGCGAAGCGCTTGAAGCGGCGGCAGAGGGAGCCGTTGAACTGAACCCGCCCGTGGATGTCCCTGAACATTTCCGGGGCAAGATCGCCTATGACAGAAAGGCCTGCATAGGTTGTAAAATGTGCATCCGAGTTTGTCCTGCAAACGCCATAGGATACGTCGAAAAGGACAAAAAGGTCATCTTCCATATGGACAGATGCTGCTTCTGCGCTCAGTGTACCGAAATTTGCCCCGTCAAATGCATATGGATGACTGGCGAATTCGCTTTTGCTTCATATGATCGGAAAGGCGAAGTAATAAGCGATTCTGGTCAAAAACCCCAGCCGGTTAAAAGCGAAACCGCTCCTGAAGGAGCATCCGGAGGCTCGGAAGAGCCGACAGAAAAAGCGAAAACGACTTATGAAATAGATCCAGAAAAATGTATCGGGTGCACCAAGTGCTCAAAAGTGTGTCCTGTAGGCGCTATATCGGGAAAAATAAAAGAGCCCCATATCATTGATGAAAATGCCTGTGTAGGATGCGGGGCGTGTGCCGAAAACTGTCCGGTTCAGGCAATCCATCCGAAAAAATGATGGCCGCTACAGCTTTTAGACAGGGCCGGTGGGGACGCCGGCCCTGTCTTTTGGAGGTGTGTTTTACAGCATGAACCAGGTTTCGATCATCCTCACAGGCGGGACTATAGCGAGCGGTTTCGGTTTGTCGGGAAAAGAGCCCACAGAAAAGGCTTCTTCCAGGCTCAGGATGTATCTTGAGGAGTTTTTCGACGAAAAGGGAGTAAAACCTGTATTCAGGGAGCCCTGGGGGAGGGCGGGTCTGGATAGTTCCGACCTTGATCCAGGGCATTGGCTTGAGATCACCCGGATCATAGTCTCCGATATATCTGAGGGCAGCAACGGCGTTCTCATCCTTCATGGTACTGACACAATGGCATATACTGCTTCATGGCTTAATCTTTGCCTTTGGAAAACCGGCATACCAGTCGTGCTCACCGGTAGTCAGCTCACCCTAGATTACACACCTGATGACGTGACGGTGAATATAAGAGGAGCAGCACAGGCGCTTTGCTCTAAAATTGCAGGAGTTTGGGTGTACTGTAACTGGAAGTTGATACAAGGGGCAAGGGTACACAAGGCAAGGGCTACTCATCCCGATGCGTTTGTGCCTGTCAATAGCGTCCCTCTTTTTTTCAACCCGGAATGGGCGCATCGTGACGAGGCCAGGCAGCCTGATTTGCCTGAAAAGGAGCGCGGCGCCAGGCTCTCGGAAGACCTTTCGGCCCTGGTTTCCCTGGATGCGGAAACTATCAAAAAAAGGACATCCGGTATAAGATGGCTCTTTTGCGCACCGGGTTGCATGCCTGATATGTCTTCAAAGGGAAAAATTCTTGTGCTATACGGATTTGGAGCCGGCAACGTGCCTTCCGTCGTGCTTCGGATGATAACTGAAAGCTTCACGTCAGGAGCGAGGCCTTTAATAATCGCTTGCAGCCAGGCCGAAGGAGATGTAAAAGATCCATCCGCCTACAGTGGGGTTGGAGTAGCCTCTTTGGCGAGGGATGGATTTAAGGTCTACAGTCAGATGGATTATCCTTTCGAGTTCATACACGCTCTTGCCTGCTATGCTCTTGCTGTAGACTACGATAATCCGGGCAGGGTACTGGAGAAGTTTCTCAGATGTTATTAGAAAAGCAGTATGACTTGCAGGCTGGATCACGCACTATGTTGAATTAAGAAGGGATCCGGGAAAAGAGGTAACTGCAAAGGACCGGTTTGGCCTGATTCAGCAGGCCTGAAGCGTCGAATACAGGCCTGCTGAATGTTTTTTACAGTAATCCATAGTACTGGAGACGTTTTGCCGTTTCTTCCTTGCCAAGGAGGGCGGCGACCTCAAAGATTCCGGGGCTGACTTTCGTGCCGGTAATAGCCATGCGGAAAGGCATCGCGACGTCTTTCATTTTCAACCCCTTGTCCTTGCTCCATTCTTTTGCGAAAGAAGCCATTTCATGGGCGTCCCACCGGCTTTTATCGAAAAGCTGTGTGAAAAATTCGCGAAGTAGTGATTTTTGAGAATCGGAAATATCAGAACCGTCGTACCTTCTTTTAACCACTTCGAAGGTCAGGAAGTAGTCGCTGAAAGCCGCGACCTCTCGCAGTGTTTTTCCGCGTCCCTGCAGCAACTCCAGAGCCTCGGAGAGAAAGTCGCCATTGAGATTTTCAGGTTCGAGCCCCAATTCTTTCCAGAAAGGTTTAACGAGTTCAACGCGTTTTTGGGGATCCAGTCTCGAAATGTGAATCTGGTTTACAGCGTCGAGCTTGTCCATATCGAATACAGCCGCTCTTTTTGTCACCCGGCTCAAGTCGAAAAGACGTACTGCTTCATCACGGTCGAAAATTTCCTGGTTGTCGCCGGGAGACCAGCCCAAAAGGGCAAAATAGTTAAACAGACCTTCGGGAAGATAACCCATGTCCCTGTATTCATAAACGCTTGTCGCGCCGTGGCGTTTGGAAAGTTTCTTCTTGTCTTTTCCCAGTATCATCGGAAGGTGCGCGAAACGCGGCAGCCTCCAGCCCAGGGCCTCGTAGAGAAGAATCTGTTTCGGAGTGTTCGAAATATGGTCTTCTCCCCGAATGACGTAGGTTATGTCCATTAGGTAATCGTCTACAACGACGGCGAAATTGTAGGTGGGAAACCCATCGCTTTTGATCAGAACGATATCTTTCAGGGTTTCGCTTTCCATTGAGATATTTCCATAGACGATGTCCTCAAAGGCTATTGTTTTCCCCTTGGGTACGGAAAAAATTACCGCATCGCCATCCTTGTAGGCAAGGCCGAGATCCAAAAGTCGCTGTGCGTTTTCTTGATAAAGATGACTCCGTTCCGATTGGCGATAAGGTCCGCAAGGACCACCTGTGACAGGGCCTTCGTCCCAGTCAAGACCAAGCCACCGGAGGCCTTTCATGATGGTTTCTTCGTATTCTTTTGTAGATCTGGTCCTGTCGGTATCCTCTATGCGAAGTACGAAAGCCCCGCCGTTTTTCCTTGCCCAGAGCCAGTTAAACAAAGCGGTATGGGCTCCGCCTATATGAAGCGCTCCTGTGGGGCTTGGTGCAAAACGAACCCGAACATCTCCTTTCACTATTATTCACCCTTTCATGTTTTTTACCGTTTAAATTTTCTTGAAGCGGGATGTCTGATCT
>JAHDOX010000112.1 GCA_018434645.1 Synergistales bacterium
GGCTTCATCCCCAGGGAAAAGGCTAGTTCCCTAAGTGACGGGAGGCTCATTGGGTATTCAGTTCTTCCCGAAACCTTCCAAAAGCCCGGGAAACCGTTTCCGTGCTGCATGGGTCCAGCCGCCTCGATAGCCCGCTCCATGATGCCTGCCGTCCCGTCTCCGCTGGCTTTTTCATGAGGCCGGACGGAAAGGGCGGCCCTGTCGGTCTTTAACGTTCCGTCGCCTGCCAGAAGCCCGACCAGGTAGCCCTCTTTTTCTCCGTAAAGTCCGTTCCAACCGGCCAGTTCCCTGTGGTCGTGCAACATGATCTCGTCCCCGGGCTTGAGGTCACAAACACTGGTCCATTCTTTTTCCAGGGTGTAAAACGTCTTTTTTGTGACCCGCAGAACCGGGTGATCCCCCGTGGCCCGGAAGGAATACCCTTCCCTGGTCGTGACAGAAAGCAACGGTTTCTCTCCTGTCCTGAAGAAACCCGCTTCGGTGGTTTCGAAAGGCCTTCCGTCGATGATGAGAGTTGATTTCCTGCCTGTGAGGTCCTTGACCTGCCGTGGACCGGAGTCGGTCATAACAAAGGTGTCGGCCGGAACGCAGGGGTTGGTGGCCTCGATGCGGCCGAGATGGGGCGTGGGGTTGGTGGCCTCGATCTTGTCCAGGAAGATCATGCCGGGGTCTCCGGTCTTCCATGCCATTTCGCAGATGAGGTCGAAAAGTTCCCTGGCCTTGACGGTGCGGACTATCTCGCCGCTTCTCGGGTTGACGAGATTCCAGTCCTCGTCGTTTTCGACGGCCTTCATAAAGGCATCGGTGGCACCTATGGATATGTTGAAATTCTTGAGCTTGCCTTCTTCCGTCTTGGCCCTGATGAAACGGAAAACGTCGGGATGGTCGGCGTCGAGAATGCCCATATTGGCCCCACGGCGCATGCCTCCCTGCATGACCACCTCGGTGGCCTGGTCGAACATGCTCATGAAGGATATGGGCCCCGAGGCCACGCCGTTGGTGCTGGAAACCACGTCGCCGGCGGGTCTGAGTTTGCTGAAGTTGTACCCGGTGCCTCCTCCAGATTTGTGGATCAGGGCCATGTATTTCAACGCGTCGAAGATGCCCTCCATGCTGTCTTCCACGGGAAGGACGAAACAGGCGGCCAGCTGGCCTCCTTTGCGGCCCGCGTTCATGAGGGTAGGGCTGTTGGGCAAAAAGTCGAGTCGGGCCATCATCCCGCGGAAGGCCTCGGTCAATGGGTCATCGGGACCCGCTCCTTCGGCTTCTGCGATGGCTGTGGCCACGCGTTGGAACATCTCTTCCGGCGTTTCTATGACCTTGCCGGACTTGTCCTTAACCAGGTACCGTTCCCGAAGAACCCTCAGGGCGTTTTCGGAAAGGGCTGGCCCCTTGTTGCCGGCGTTTCCGGTCTTTTGCATGATGAAACCGCTCCTTTACAGGCGAATTCGCTATATATATGGTCCAGGCTCCTAGAATAATACTATATATGTGGTCTGTTGATAACTACAAAACCCTCAAACCCAATTGGTCTGACAGAATTTCCATGACCCTGACGCCTCCCGTGGAGTTGCCCTTTGGATCGAGGGAGGGTCCCACCGTCGCAAGTCCCATATTTCCAGGGGCCGAGGCCATGATACCGCCTCCTACACCGCTTTTTGCCGGAATGCCTACCCGAAGCGCAAATTCTCCCGACCCGTCGTAGAGGCCGCATATCGCCATAAGAGCCCTGAGGGTCAAAGCTATCCTCGGGGAGAGGACGCGTTCTCCGCTCACCGGGTTGACGCCGCTATTGGCCAGGGTAGCCCCCATGACGGCGAGGTCGCGGACAGTGCATGCTATTGCGCACTGGTGGAAGTACGAGTCGAGGATGTCCTCGATGTCTCCTTCCAGCGAACCGACGCTGCGGAGAAAGTAGGCCAGGGATCGGTTCCGGTCGCTCGTGGCCTTTTCTGAAAGATAGACCGCTTCGTTGGAAGATATGGAATGGTTGGAGCAAAGCTTTTTTGTCAAATCAAGAACGGCTTCATAACGGCTGAGGCTGTCCCTGTAGGGCAAAAGGGACAGAACTACGATGGCTCCCGCATTTATAAGGGGGTTTTGGGGTCTGTGGGGCGCCCGCATCTCGAGTCGCATTATGGAGTTGAAAGGGTCGGCCGTTGGATCCACACCGACAGCGGAAAAGACCTTTTTTTCGCCGCAATCGATCATAGACAGGGCCAGGGAAACCACTTTCGAGATGGATTGTATGGTTATGGTCGTTTCAGTATCACCAGCGGCTGTTATTTGCCCATCCATATCACAGCAGGCCACTGCCAGGGCATTTGGGTCTGCCTTGCCAAGTTCGGGGATGTAGTCAGCCACCTTGCCCGTGGCCGCTGCTTTCCTGCCTTTGGCGAGAGCCGATTCCAGTTTGTCTTTCATGGGCATTTCTCCTTCGCTTTCAGGTATATAAAGCTTCTTGGGTTTTAAAACAGTCTTTGCCGGCCCCGGCACAAATTGTTCCTGTTTCCGCACGTCATAAAACCATGTCAGATCTATCGTGCCTGGTCAAGCAGGAAATGGCGGCGGGCAAAGAGTCTTGAGATGAAACCGACTGTTGAAAAGAGCCGGATCTTTTCGGAAAGGTCGATAAAACGGCATCACCAAAAGGTGTTGTAATAGTGTTTGAGGCCGGCGGGGTTTGCGATGAAAATATTTTTCCCCTTGTAAGTTATGAGCCCCTCGTCCTTCAGTTCATTCAAGACATTGGTGATGGTTATTCGGGAACAACCCGTGGCGTTGGCTAACTCCTGATGAGTGTAGACATAATCTATTTCAGAGGGTTTATCCACGTCGTTGCCGAACTGGGCCGACAACTCGAGAAGAACACCGCATATGCGCCCTTTGGAATCGTTGACCGTGGTCCTTGCGGTCTTCATGAGAATTATCCTGTATTTGCGTATGATCGATTGAATGAATTGACGATAAAGGTGAGGATGTTTTTTCAGCTCTTTCTCAAGGACGGGACCTGCAAGGCATGAAGCAGTACTGTCCACCAGGGCCTTGGTAAGGGCTATTGTCCTGGCACCGCTGAAGTAGTCCATTTCCCCGAAGACGGTACCCGGCTGGAGCCGGAAAAGGGATACTTCCCTGCCGTCGCCGCTTATAAGAACCTGCTTGAAATACCCCGAAGTCACTATATATACACATGAACTGTCGGGAGGATCAATTATGGTTCCCTTGCGGAATTTCCTTTCATTGCCCAAAGGCGCCAGGTGATCAAGAAAATGATCGATCATGTTCCGGTGAGCATCTTCATCGAAAAGAAGGTTGAGCATGTTTTTAGGGGAAATGATCGTTCCCTCCTTGTTTCAAAAACATAGTCAACGTTTTGGGATTTACTCCAGGTCTTTTTTTATTATAAGCCTTCCGGAATTGCTCAAGGCATGACGCCAAAAGAACCGGAAGCAGTGATTCACCTGTGGATGAGCCTGGGGCAAGCCCGTAAATTGTAGTCTGGACTACAATTTGCCTGGCACAGATTCCTTAAAATAATAAGACAAAGTCGTTCCAAGGGAGATGGGAATAATGATTTCGAGAAACAAGTCCTTTTTCGCGTTGGTAGTGATAATACTGGGAGTTACGTTGTTTTTCTCGTCCGCAGGCTTCGCCAAGGAAACAAAAGACACTTTAGTTGTGGCGAACATCTATGATGCAAAGACCCTGGATCCTCATGCCACCAATGATGTCGCTTCGTCTGGTGCCATGCTCCAGATCTACGAAACACTCGTTGCGCTTGACGATGATAATAACATCGTGCCGCAGCTGGCGGAAAGATGGGAAAGACCAGATGAACTCACCTATAAGTTCTATCTTCTTGAAGGGGTTAAATTTCACAACGGCGAGGAATTGAAGGCTTCTGACGTCAAGTACACTATCGAAAGGGCCATGTCCCCAAAGGGCGCGGCTATACAGAACTATTCCTCCGAAGTCGATACGGTGGAAGTCGTTGACGACTATACTGTCGTCATAAAGACGAAACGACCTTGCACTCCTTTCCTGGCGTCTCTCAGCCATACCTGGGGTAGTATCCTAAACGAAAAAGCTACAGAAGCAGCCGGAGATAATTACGGCATGCATCCCGTAGGAACAGGTCCATTCAAATTCGTAAGCTGGGAGAAAGGTGATCGCCTTACTCTAGAAAGGTATGAAGAGTTCCACGGCAAAAAGCCGGCATACAAGACACTGGTAATCCGCTCGATCACCGAACCCACTAACCGTACCATTGAGCTCGAAAGTGGTGCCGTTGACATAGCCTACGGCATTCCATCAAATGATATTAAAAGAGTTGAGGAAAACGAGAACCTGAAACTTATGCGGGTAATGGACAATTCCACTACTTATTTGGGATTCAACTGCGAGAAATCGCCTTTCAACGATGTACGGGTTAGACAGGCTATAAGCAAGGCGATAGACACAGTTTTGATAAACAAAGCGGTATACCGCGGAGTAGGCCAAGCACCGGTAGGTCCAATAGCTCCCAATGTAAAATACTCTGACAAGACCCTTCCAGTGCACGAAAGGGATGTTGAAGGTGCCAGAAAGCTGCTGGCTGAAGCCGGCTATCCGAATGGTTTTGATGCGGAAATCTGGACTAATGACAAAAAAGAAAGGGTGGATATGGCTACTATTATTCAGAGCCAGTTAAGTGAGATCGGAATCAACGTTCAAATAAAAGTTCTCGAGTGGGGAGCATATCTCGACGGATTGAAAGCGAAACAACATGACATGTTTATAGTCGGTTGGGTTGCTACGGTCCCGGATCCGGATTTCGCTGTCGGAGCTGTTTTTCATTCCTCGATGAAAGGTAAGATGAACTTCGCGTTTTTTGGAGACGATGAGGTTGACGCCCTTATTGAAAAAGGCAAGACCCTTCCAGATGGCGCTGAAAGAGAAAAGGTTTACAAAGACCTCCAGAGGCTCATCAATAAAAAACGTCCTTGGGTATACCTGCTTAACGATGAACAGATTTGCGGTGTAAGGAAGAACGTACAGGGATTTAAGCCTAGCCCGAGGGGCTACCACGTCTTGTACAACGTTTATTTCGAATAAGCAAAATGTCTCGGAATATTCCAGGGAAAACTATCTGTGAAATTTTCTGACCGACAAGCAGGGGCCCAGGCTAACCCTGGGTCCCTGGTATTCTCATGCTTTTCTTTTCGCTTCAGGAGGTAAAGAATGTTTAAATATATACTGAAACGCATAGTTTTCATGATACCGGTGCTTATCGGGGTCGCTTTTATAGTTTTTACGCTGCTTTACATCACACCGGGAGATCCGGCAAGGATGACCCTGGGTGACCTGGCGACGGACGAGGCCATAGAGAGTTTTCGCGAGGAACACGGACTGAACGATCCCTTTCTTGTGCAATTTGGCCATTACCTGTACAAAGCGGCATTCAAGGGTGATATAGGCCGTTCGTATGTCACCAAACGGCCAGTGACAGAAGAAATAATGTCCGCATTTCCTACTACTCTCAAACTTGCCGCCTGCTCCATGATAA
>JAHDOX010000018.1 GCA_018434645.1 Synergistales bacterium
CCTTCCGGTTCTTGAGTGCGTGGAAGGCAAATTGCTCGATAACCTGCGGAAGGAATTTGAAAGTTGTTGCGGAATGGCTCGGGAAGACCTTAAAACATCGGGAGGAATCGAAAATGCATAAGATCCAGATACTTGGTACGGGATGCCCGAAATGCCGCAAGCTCGCCGAGACGGCGGAAAAGGCCGCCACGCAGGTGGGTTTGGACTATGAAATCGTGAAGGTCACCGATTTGAACGACATCATGGACTACGGTGTGGTAGTAACTCCGGGGCTTGCCCTGGACGGAAAGGTGCTTTTTACGGGAAAGGTCCCTTCAGTAGATGAAGTTACCCGCATGCTCAGGAAGGCCGCCGGGAAATGACCAGGATCCTGTTGCTGTTAAAGAGCGCGTAACGATCGTGTGAAGGGGTTCTCTTTCCGTGAGCGATAAAAACAAACTTTTCTGGCTTGCCGTTGTCTTTGCGCTTTTTTATTTTATGCCGGCCGACAGCTACAGGGTGCAGTCGGGAGCCGTCGAAGCCGTTGCCATGCTCCACGAGTACGCACGGGAACATGTGTTGCTCTGTCTGGTTCCTGCCTTTTTCATCGCCGGAGCCATCAGTGTTTTCGTGAGCGCTCAATCGGTGATGAAATACCTGGGAGGGAATGCACGCAAGTCAGTCGCCTATTCCGTGGCCGCCGTATCGGGTACGGTTCTGGCGGTTTGTTCATGCACCGTTTTGCCGCTTTTCGCCGGGATATACAAGCGTGGAGCCGGACTTGGTCCCGCAACGGCCTTTCTTTATTCCGGCCCGGCCATTAACGTCCTGGCAATCATATTGACCGCCAGGGTTTTGGGAGTACAGCTGGGCGTCGCAAGGGCCGTGGGTGCCATTGTATTCAGCGTAGTGATAGGTATAGCCATGTCTTTTCTTTTCAACCGCGAGGAAGCCCAAAGGCAGCAGAATTTCGCCCTTGCGGAGGACATCGGCGAAGACAAACCACTTTGGCAAACGATCTGGCACGTAGTCTCCCTGGTGGTCTTTCTGGTCTTCGCCAACTGGGCTGCGCCGAGGGAACCCGACGGATTGTGGTCTTTGATTTACGGCATAAAGTGGTATGTCGCCGGGGTGGCCCTTTTAAGCGTGGTCTTTTCGACGCTCAGGTGGTTCGATCACGGCGAGAGGGAATCCTGGCTGGAGTCCACCAAAGGTTATGCGCTTCAGGTCATGCCGCTGCTTTTTGCCGGAGTCCTCGTCGCCGGGTTTTTGCTGGGTCGTCCGGGACAGGAAGCACTCATCCCCTCGCGATTCGTCGCCTCGCTCGTGGGGGGAAACGGTCTTTTCGCCAACTTGTTCGCCTCGCTCGCGGGAGCGTTTATGTATTTCGCCACCCTGACGGAGGTGCCTATCCTGCAGGGGCTTTTGGGCGCAGGGATGGGGCAGGGCCCTGCCCTTGCCCTGCTCCTTGCCGGGCCGGCCCTTTCGCTGCCTAACATGCTGGTTATACGAAGTGTTTTGGGCACGAAAAAAACTATTGCCTATGTCGGACTGGTCGTAGCCATGTCGGCGACAGCCGGGATGATTTACGGGACCTTCGCAGCCTGATGGAGCAAGAGAGAAGGTGCTTTTATGACGGAAAAACTGAAGGTTCTTTTTCTTTGTACGGGAAATTCCAGCCGCAGCCAGATGGCAGAAGGATGGGTCAGGGCACTTAAGGCAGATTCGATAGAAGCCTGGTCGGCCGGGACTGACCCGAAAGACGTCAACCCGAGGGCCATACAGGTCATGGCCGAAGCAGGCGTGGACATTTCAGGGCAAAAGAGCAAACATGTGGAAAGCCTGATGGATATTCCCTTCGACTTTGTAATAACACTTTGCAAAGACGCAAGGGATACCTGTCCCATTTTCCCGGGCGACGCGAAGGTTGTCCACCACGGGTTTGACGATCCTGCGAGAGCAGAAGGTCCCGAAGAGGAAGTACTAAAAGTCTTCAGGCGTGTCCGGGACGAAATCCGGAATTTTACCTCGGACATGCCCGACAACCTTCAATACCTGTAACAGAAGGAGGAGATGCTAATGGGTTTTCTCAAGAAATGGTACCCCGAGTTTACCAAAAAACTTGACGAAATCGACGAGCTCAGAAAAGAAAAAGGAGTTCTCGACGAAAAGACTTATCAGTTCCTCTGTCTTGCTCTGGCGATCAGGGGCAGGTCGGCTCCCTGCGTAAGGAAACACTTCCTGGGTGCCCTGGAAGCCGGGGCCACCATGGAGGAAGTATCCCATGTGGTGGCCTTGACGATGAGGGAAGCCGCCGGTAACGACGATTGCTGGATCCATGACGTAATCGGTGACGAAAAGGAATTGATGAAGAAGGCCTCTGGAGACTGTTGCTGTAAAAAGTAGCAAAAAGGACAACCGCTTTTTTGTGTGCAGCCTCCCGCCTCAAGTGATATCCTCTTGGGTGCGGGGCGGGAGGCGATTTCGTTGGTGGTTGAACCAGGCAGCAGGAAAGCGATACTTTTGGCGGACGGAGCAATGTTCGTGGCCGCCGTTTTCTGGGGGTCGGGTTTCGGGGCCACGAACTGGCTTTTGGGTTTTATGTCCCCCCTTTGGCTTTTGGCTTTCCGTTTCGTGGCGAGCACTGCCTTGCTGACGGCGGTATTCAAGTCCAGGCTTTCCCGCCTGGGAAGGAAAGACGTCTTCCTGGGCTGTCTGCTGGGGGGGCTTTTGGCCGTTACGTTCGTCGCTCACATAATCGGGCTGCTTTTCACAACACCGGGGAAGCAATCTTTCATCGCGGGAAGCAACGTGGTGATGGTCCCCTTTCTTTACGCGCTCTTTTATCGAAAGATGCCCTCGCTCATCGCCACGGCGGGGGCCGTACTTACCACGGCCGGACTTTTGGTAATGGCCTTTACCCCGGGGATGACTTTCAACTTTGGTGATGCGCTTTCACTGCTTTTGGCCCTGGGGATTGCCTTTCACGTGTTGGCCGTAGGTAACTTGAGCCGCAGGATGGACCCCGTGGCCCTCACTGTTGTCCAGATGGCGGCGGCCGGTTTCTTCCTCACCGTTTCGGCTTTTGTTTTCGAACCCTTTCCCCTTCTCGTGGAAGTCCCCGTCAAAGCCTGGGGAGGGCTCTTATATGTCGTTCTTTTTGTCACCGTCATCCCCTTTCTGATCCAGACGGTGGCCCAGCGCTACAGCCCCGAGACGCATGCGGCGATCCTGCTTTCTTTGGAAAGCCCCTCGGGCTATGTTTTCGCCGTTCTCATCGGACAGGAAATCCTGAACGCCCAGATCGTTCTTGGCGGACTGATAATTCTCTCGGGTGTGTTCCTTGCCGAGACCGAGACGTTCCTGAGGAAGAAGTTTCACAGACCGCCAAAAATAACCTTAAAATACGATAACGGTGACGACCGGTGACGCAGACGGGAAAGCTTCTCCCAAAGCTCATGGCGGCCAATTTCGGGATAATGGCCTTCAGTCAGGTTTATTTCCTTCTTCCCATGTACCTGGAGTGGGCAGGGGTGCGGGGGCCCGAGATGGTGGGATGGATTCTTGGAGCCTATTACGCTGCAAGCACCTTTCCGAGACCCTTCCTGGCACAGCTGGTGGAGCGGTTCCCCCTTCGGAAGGTCCTGATGGCGTCTGCCGTGCTTTGCGCCGTTGGTGGCGTGGGTCTGGCCCTTTCGGGTTCGTCCGTGCCGCTTCTGGTCTTTTGGAGGACGCTTTCCGGTTTTGCTTTCGGGCTCTACCTGGTGGCCCTTACAACCTACCAGACCATGGTGATCCCCGACGAGGTCCGTGGCGGGGCCTTCGCTCTCGTCGCAGTGGGCGCCATGGCGCCTTTCGTTATTTCCCTGCCTCTGGGCGACTGGTTCCTGCATAAGGGGAGTTTCTCTTTTTATATCTGGATGGGCCCCGTGCTTGCCGTACTAAGCGGGTTTATAGCCTGCATACTGCGGCCCGTCGGCACCACGGGAGGCGGGAAAGAACAAAAAGAGCAATGGGGCAGGTGGACTGACCTTTTGCGTTTGAGGCCCCTGCAAGTTTTGCTGGTATCGACGGTGCTCTACGGCCTGACGGACGCGGCCATAATATCCGTCACACCCTTGGCGATGGACAAGAATCTCGTCCCCTCGGCGTTTATGGTTTCCTTTGCTGCAGGGGCCCTTTTGATAAGGATACTGGGATTCAAAATCCTGGACCTTTTCCCGAGATACGGGACGGCGGCCGTGGTTATCGCCGTCAACGCCGTCGCTCTTTTCGGGACCTCCTTTGCCGGAAGTAACCAGGCCTTTGCCTTTTGGGGGTTTTTCTACGGCCTGGGGGTGGGCGTAGGTTTCCCCCTGTACCTGGCACTGATAGGCGACGTGGCGCCCCAGTCTTTGAGACCCAAGGCCACGGCGCTGGTCTGGTTCATCCTGGACGGGTGTTTTTTTGTGACACCAGTATTAATGGGTTATCTTACATCTTGCTTCGGTGCGCCGGGCGCTTTTCGTCTCCTGCCGGGTATAATCTTTTTCTGCGCTCCCGGTTTGTACTGGTTCCTCTGGAGGCCCCTCATGGGCGACAAAAAAGAGGGCTCACGGAAGTGAGCTCTCTTTTTTAACTATTGCGTGGACCGGATTCCGCTTGGTTTTAATTTGCCTGCCAGGATCCGCTGCTGGTGACGTAATCGCTCCCGCCCGACCAGGTACCTGAAAGGACTCCCTTGCTGAAGCTTCCCTGCAGTGTCCCAATGACCGGTTCGTAGACGTCGTAATTTTCACCGTCGTATTTCATGGTTCCGGCGGCTATTCCCGACCAGCGTGCGGATAAGGTGCCCGACTGCGGGTCAAAGGATCCCGAGATCTGGGCCGTGACGGCTACTTTCTGGCCAGGGTCGGAATAATTGCCCGAAAGCGAGCCTGTCAGGGAGGTTCCTTCTACAATCAGGTGGATTTTGCCCGAAATTCCCTTGGCCGAAAAGACACCGTTGTAGCGCCCGGTAGCATCAATTTCCCTCTGGTGTACCGAACTCAAGCGGTCCGATCCGAGAACCTTTCCATTACCGTAAAAGGAAAAGGCAAGCCCCTTCACGTCGCCCATGGCAAGAGCCGTGAAGGTGATGCTTTTCCCCGGCCCGATGGTTGAAAAGGACGGACTCGATCCCCAACCAACACCTCCGTCTGAATAGGGCCCAGTGGGGTCGATGGAGCAGGAAAAGCCCGTAATGGGGCTGTCCGACAGGTTTGTTACCGTTACGGTGAACACCGTCTGGTCGTCTCCCGCCGAGGGCGAGATATTCCAGGCCAGCACTCTTTTGGGCTCCGCGACTGATTCCGGCTTGGTTTCAGATTGCTCCTGGGGCTTCGTTTCCACGACGATGACATCATCGGGCCTGAAAGCGGCGGGTTTTTTCGGCCCGGGGTCGGGCGTTTCTGCCTGGGCCTGTTGCTTTTCCTCTTCAAGGGCAGCCATTTCCTCTTCAAGCTCGGCCTCGATGTCTTCTTTTTCGGCAGCCTTTTTACTTTCGGCCTTTTCCCTTTCCAGACGTTCCTGCTCGAGGCGCGCGGCGCGGGCTATCTCCCGCTCCCTGGCTATTTCGGCGGCAACTTCCGCCTCTATCCGGACCTCCCGCTGGAGTTTCTCGTAGGTGCGGTCCTTGCCCTCGAGGCCGTATTCGTCGCAGAGACGCTCAAAGTTTCCCTTGGCCAGGATCATGTCCACGGCCACTTTCTCCGCTTCGGCTTGGTTGGCGGCAAAACCCCGCTCGATGAGATAGGTCTCAAGATAACTAGATTCGGCGGCCATGGTGGCCTGGAAAAATCCGTCCCTTGCGGCCTCTTCCCTGGTTCTGGGCCATTGCTCGACGTGACCGACCGGTTTGAGCA
>JAHDOX010000051.1 GCA_018434645.1 Synergistales bacterium
CATCATGTTATTTGCCTCGCGGAGTGTCTGGTAGATAGACATTTCAATACAGGTGTTATATTATAAAATCAAATTGTCGACATACGACACACGACAGGCTAAAATGTAAGTATGTCAAAATCAAACCGCAGTCTGCAGCAAAAACAAGGAGGGAAAAATATGTTCCAAGCAAAGAAATTGCCTGAGATCCGTTCCTTTATGGAAAAAATGGGTGTGCCGGGGTCCGACGGGTGGGGATTGCCCACATCTGAAAAGACCTTCCCCGATGGGTGCCACTACAGGATTGAAATAGCGGGCGTCGAGTATCCATCGACCTTCAAGGCGATGGTCGACGAGGCGAAAAAAAGAAAGGTAAAGATTCACAGGGCTATTTGCACGGTGGGAGGCTCTACCTATCTGACCTTCGACCAGCTGAAGGAAATGGCCAAAATTGCCAATGGCGAGGGAATCGAAACGATTATGACCATGGGACACAGAAAAGCCTTTGACGCCGGCTCCAAGGAAATGAGCACCGAAGAAGGCAAAATGCAGGGCTTCCGCGTCAGAGGGTCCGACAACCTCTCCTACTGGCTGGAAGACCTGATGCGCAACCTGGAAGCCGGGTTCAGAGGGTTCCTCGTTTATGACGAAGGTGCTTTGATGATTCTCAACAAGATGCGGGAGGAAGGCTTCATACCCAAGGAGACCACCTTCAAGTGGTCTGTGTTCGGTGGGTATTGCAACCCTGCCGGGGCGAAATTCCTGGAAGGTGCTGGAGTCAACTCCATGAATCCGCTTTCCGACGTTTCGCTGCCGATTCTTTCGAGCATCAGAAAAGCCGTCGATATGCCCCTCGATGTATACATGATAATCGTCGATGCTTTCGGAGGCATGTACAGGGCATACGAAGCGCCGGAGATCGTCCGTGTCGCTTCCCCAGTGTATTTCAAGGTAGAGCCCGGTACGGCGGAAGCCGATATCTACAAACCATGGGTTACGGAATGCTGGCACGATGACTTTATCCGCATGAAAGTCAGGATAGCCCAGATTTTGCAGGAGATCATGGAAAGACGCGCTCCGGAATTCCAGTTGTCCGCTATGGGACCGAAAGACCTCAGGATTCCTGCTTGCGACTAGGCGTTTTAACCGGGAGGCCCACCATGTCTCAAATGTGGAAAAACACCGTTGGTTACATGAAAAAAGCGGCTGGAGCATGCGGACTTGAAGATGACGCTATCGCGGCCCTCCTTTTGTGCAAACGCAGCGTCGAGTTTCAGATACCTGTGCGCATGGACAACGGGAAAGTCAATTATTACACGGGCTACAGGGTCATACACAACGATGCGCTTGGGCTTTCCGGAGACGGCACACGCATAACAGCTGGTTTGACCTGTGATGAAGTTAAAGCCCTGGCCCTCGTGATGAGCATCAAGCATGCGGCCAATGGCATACCGGCAGGGGGAGCCAAGGGAGGGATAGATGCTGATCCCTCCCTGCTGAGCGAAGGAGAGTTCGAGCGCCTGGTGAGAGGTTATATCAGGGGGATGATCCCAAAAGGCTACAACGTCGATGTTCCCGGAGCCGATATAAACACCAGCCCGAAGACGCAAGCCTGGATGCTGGACGAGTACGAACAGGTAACGGGGATACACTCCCCGGGTGCGATAAACGACAAGCCCGGATTGCTGGGCGGTTCCCTGGGCGGTGAGGACGCCACGGGCAGGGGGATGTACGTTTTGACGCAGGAAATATGCAAGGAACGCGGTTGGTTGCCCGAAGACGTCACTATCGCGGTTCAGGGTTTCGGCAACGTAGGGTCCAATTATGCGCGTTACCTGGCCGAGGCCGGATTCAAGGTCGTAGCCGCAAGCGACATCAAGGGCGGAACCTTCGATCCTGAGGGGCTTGACGTGGGCCGGCTTCTCGAATACACCGAGAGCACAGGCACTGTAGCGGGTTTTCCAGACGGGTCGTCCATAACCAATGAAGATCTCCTGACGTGCGAGTGCCACATCCTGGCTCCCTCCGCAGTACAGGATGTCATCACTGAAAAGAATGCGTCAAATATAAAAGCCCGGGTCATCATGGAAGGAGCCAACGGTCCCGTGACCGCCGAAGCCGACGAAATCCTTTACGGCAGAGGCATCGCAGTTATGCCCGATGTGGTGGCAAACGCCGGAAGCGCTATCGTCTGCCATTACGAAAGGTCTCAAAGCGCGATGAATGACTACTGGGAACTGGAGAAGGTACAGACCCGTCTCGACCGGCAGATTCTGAAATCATACACGGCAATGAGAGAGACCGCGTTGGGACTCGGCACTTCTTTCAGGACGGCGGCCTGGGTTAACGGAATCAAAAGGATTGTCGAAGCCATGAGGTGGAGAGGGCTTCTCTAAAAGCAAAAAAGGAGGACGGATATGGCCGCAAAAACGTTGAACCTGGCGGATATATACCAGGCTAAAAAACGCATATCACCGATAGTTCGTACTACCCCCCTTATGAAGTCCGATGCCTTGTCGGTACCGTCGGAAGGAGACGTTTACCTGAAGCTGGAATTCCTGCAGGATCCCGGCGCTTTCAAGGTGAGAGGAGCGGCGAACAAGATATTGTCTCTTCCTCCGTCGGAGAAAGAGCGGGGGGTCATCACCTTCTCCACCGGCAACCACGGGCTCTGTGTCTGCTGGGTGGCGCAAAAAGCAGGCGTCAAGGCCATTGTCTGTGTTTCCGAGCGTGTGGCCAAGTTGTCCCCCAGGCGTGTCGAAGCCATGCGCTTTCTTGGCGCCGAGGTAGTAATAGGCGGCGACAGCCAGGACAAGGCCGGCGAAAGGGCCTGCGAACTCGCATCATCAAAGGGGCTGACCATGATCCATCCTTTCGACGACCCTCACGTTATTGCCGGTCAGGGCACCATAGGGCTCGAAATACTCGAAGACCTTCCTGATGTAGCCAATGTGCTGGTGCCCCTTTCAGGAGGCGGGCTTGTTTCTGGCATAGCCCTGGCCATGAAAACGGCAAACCCGGGTATACGCGTAATCGGCGTTTCCATCGAAAATGCTCCGGTAATGTATGAAAGCGTCAAGGCTGGTCACCCGGTGGAAGTCGAAGAGGTTGACTCGCTTGCGGAATCCCTTTTGGGGGGCATCGGACGTGACAACCAGTACACCCTGAGAATGGTCAAGGATTATGTCGACGACATCGTTCTTGTAAGTGAAAACGACATAAAAAACGCACTGGCTTTCACTTTGAAGACTCATCACTGGCTGCTCGAGGGTGCAGGTGTGGCCGGTATCGCGGCTCTTTTGAACAAAAAAACGAAAGTTGAGGGACCAACGGCCGTCGTTTTGTCCGGAGCCAATTGCGAGGCCGAGTCTGTTTTGAAGATCGTAAATCCTGAGTGCGGCGATAGGGAATCGGAACATTACTAGAAGCCTTATCAAGCATTCGAAGGGAGAGGGAAGGATGAAGCTCCTTCACCTGCTCAACGAGGTGTTAAGAAAAATAGAAGAATGGATTATAGCCTACAGCATAATATTGATGGCTATAGTGCTGATAGCGAACGTGCTCGCGAGAAACCTTTTCAACACGAGCCTGAACTTTGCCGAGGAAGTAAGCCAGTTTCTGACGATTTTCGTGACCTTTTTCGGCACGAGCTATGCGGCCCGGCGGGCGCGACACATAAGAATGTCCCTTCTTTACGACGTTTTCGGCGAAAAAGGAAAAAAATACTTGTCCTTGTTTGTTCCATCGGCACCGCAGCACTGATGTTCTACCTGAGCTACCTGAGTTACCGTTACGTGAATCGAGTCGCCGCATTGAACCGTGTCAGTCCCATCTTGCAATTACCCCTTTACATCGTCTGGAGCGCCATCCCGATCGGCTGTTTCCTCACAGGCATTCAATACGTTCTGACTTTCATAAAAAACCTGACCGTCAAGGAGACCTGGCTTTCCTTCGAATCCAGGTTCGAGTACGACGAAGATACGCCTGAAGCCGGTGGACAGGGTGGCAATCAGGGCCTGGAAGGGAGCGATGCATAATGCTGTGGGTCATGCTGGGCTCGATGCTCTTTTTGCTGGTTCTGGGATTTCCCATGATGGTTCCCTTGATCGTGGCACCCCTTCTGGTTGTCGCTACCTACCTAAAGGGGTTCGACCCGATGATGCTTATCCAGCAGATACTCGCCGGTATAAGGCCTTTGGCCCTGATCGCCGTCCCGATGTTCATTTTCGCGGCAGACGTCATTACCACGGGCCAGGTGGCCAGAAGGCTTATAGATTTCGTGATGGCCTTTCTGGGGCACATCAGGGGAGGCCTGGCGGTAACTACGACCGCCGCCTGTACCTTCTTCGGTGCTGTATCGGGCTCCACCCAGGCGACAGTGGTGGCGATAGGGGAAACCATGAGGCCTTTCCTTCTGGAAGACGGTTACGACGACTCTTTCAACATGGCGCTGATCATAAACGCGGCGGGGATCGCCCTTCTCATCCCCCCAAGCATCTCGATGATCATTTATGGGGTTGTGACGGGAAGCTCGGTGGGCGAGCTTTTCATAGCAGGCGTCGGACCGGGCATCCTGGTTTTTGTCTTGTTTTCCGCGTACTGCTATGTGGCCGCCAGGAGAATGGGAGTAAAGAAGCGGGAGCGTTTTGACTGGGGCAAACGGCTGGTAGCTTTGAAACGAGGCCTGGTGCCTCTGGGGTTCCCGGCTATCATCCTGGGGGGTATTTACTCGGGGTATTTCAGCCCCACGGAAGCGGCGGCGGTATCGGTCCTGTACGCCGTGATCGTCGAGTCTTTCGTGTATAAACACCTGAAGCTCAAAGATTACTACCGGATAGCGCTGTCGACGGGCCTCGTCACGGCCGTGGTATTTATCCTCGTCGCCATGGGCGCCGCTTTTTCGTGGCTGGTGGCCTTTACCCGCATTCCCGACATGCTTCTTCCGCCGATATTGGGTGCCGATCCTACTATTTTCCGTCTTTTGATCGTAATATCCATTTCCTATTTCATCGTGTGCATGTTTGTCGATTCGATCGTCGCAATCATGATACTTTCCCCCATCTTCGCCCCGTGGGTTTCGAGGCTCGGTATAGACCCGGTTCTTGTCGGTGTTCTGGTCACTATGCAGGC
>JAHDOX010000033.1 GCA_018434645.1 Synergistales bacterium
TCATAGTGGAAAGCCTGTCTGTTCTGGTGTAACATATAAATCACCCCGTTGGTTTAGGTTTTGTTGATTCCACAACTACCTTAACACCTCTCCACGAGAGGTACCAGCGGGGTTTTTGTTTTTTTAGGCTGTGGTTCTAGGAGATGTTTGGCATAATATTTTCGAACGAATGCCTCCTGCGTATTAAAGCACCAGTGGACATCACGCAGGTAGTAAACGGCTCCTTCCAGGTCTTTTTGCAGGAGACATTCGACGATGGTTTCGTGTTCGGACATGCTGACTTCCTCCCACTCGGGGACTAGGTCAACGTTTCTGGGAAATTCGTAGAGCCTGTCTTTCATGAGCTGGACAATACGGAAAAGTTCCTCGTTTCCGCACCTTCCAAGCCAGGTGTTGTGGAAGGTGCGGTTTAATGACATGTATTCTTCCATTTCTCCTTTTTCGAGGTCTTCCCGCATTTTTCTGTTTAAGTCCTGCAGCCTTTCAATATCCCCCTCGGTGAGGGATTGGTAAACGTCCTCCAGCGCTGCGGCTTCCAGTGCCCCTATGACACGGTACATTTGGCGGATCCTGGTGAGCGTAAGAGTATTGATAACAACACCCCTTCTCGGGATGATGGTAACAAACCCCTCCGTTTCAAGTTGTACCAGGGCCTCTCTCAAGGGCGTCATGCTTATTCCGAGCCTTGAGCTTGTTTCCTGTAAATTGAGAAGCGACCCGGGAAGCAGCTTGCCATTGTTCATTTGCTCCCTGATGAAGTTGTAGACCTTTTTTCGAAGCGATTTTGCGGAATAGCCTTTTTGTGTCATCCGGTTCACCCTCTGTCTGGAATGTATAATGCATATTCTGATTCAGCCCCCGGAAATCCTTGACTCGGACTGCTGTTTTTGATTAAGATGCAATAGTTTGTCCAATTCAAAAAGTCTACAATATAATTTTGCCCTTGCAACGTGTCGGGGCTGGAAAGGAGAGGGTGCATTTACGCTTGACGATTTTCAGGCGATGTTTTTCCCGGTCAGGCCGGGAGGCGGTGAAGGTGTGGTTTAGGGAAAAGAAACGCCGAAAGGTTGGTTTTCCTGACTAATAAGGAGGTCCAATAATGAGAAGGCTTTTCCTTGGTGTTTTGCTTGTTGCACTTGTATTGGCTTTTGCGGGCTACGCTTTTGCCGGACCGGCAAAAGTCGGCATAATGACGGGAACGACATCACAGGGCGAAGAAGAGTACAGGGCCGCCCAGGAGATGATAGAAAAGTACGGCGCAGACAGGGTGATTCACGTAACATACCCAGACAAGTTCATGGACGAACAGGAGACGACCATACAGCAGATTATGAGTATGGCCGCTGATCCTGACGTCAAAGCCATTGTCCTAGTGCAGGGTGTTCCCGGATCGGCTGCTGCCATAGACAAGGTCAAGGAGTTCAGGCCCGATGTCTTCTTCATCAACATCGTCCCCCATGAGGACCCCATGCTGGCCGCCCAGAAGGCCGAAATCGTTATGGAATCAGACAACCCCATGCGCGGTGTGACGATAGTCGAACTTGCCGAAAAGATGGGTGCCAAGACCTTCTGTCATATCTCATTCCCGCGCCATATGTCCTATCCGCTGCTTGCAGAACGCAGGGACGTAATGAAGGCTGAATGCGAGAAGCGAGGTATCGAGTGGGTTTACATCAACGCGCCGGATCCTACGGGCGACGCGGGTATTGCGGGAACGCAGCAGTTTATCCTTGAAGATATTCCCCGTCAGGTTGAAAAATACGGCAAGGATACCGCCTTCTTCAGCACAAACTGCGGCATGCAGGAACCGCTTATCAAAGCCGTACTCATGACGGGGGCCATCTATCCGGAGCAGTGCTGCCCCAGCCCGTACCACGCCTATCCCGGAGCACTTGGCATTGAGATTCCGGAAGGCAAGGCAGGGGACGTGGCCTTTATCCTCGAGGCCATCGAGGAAAAGATCGTAGAGGCAGGCCAGGGCGGACGCTTCGCTACCTGGAAGGTACCCATAAACATGGCCTTTACCTACGCTTCGACGGAATACGCCTTTGACGTTGGAGAAGGTCGTGTATCGGGGTTCGACAGGGAACATATGGAGAACCTTATGGCCAAGTATGCAGGAGAGATCAAGACACGGACCTACGAGAACAAGGAAACTGGAGAAAGGGCAGATAACTTCCTCCTGGTAGTAGGTGAGTCGATCATCTTCGGAGCGGAGTAGCAGTTTTTGAATAGATAATTCAGATTACTTTTCGTTTTTTAAATTCCCGTCCGAAGGAACTGCGGGGTCGCCCTTCGGGGTTGACCCCGCAGCGCTTCTTCACCCCCTTTAAGGAGGTTTTTATGGTTGTGGCACGCCTTGAAATGCGAGGGATAAGCAAGGAATATTTCGGAAACAAGGTGCTTAAATCGGTAAACCTCTCGGTTGCTCCCGGTGAAATCCACGCCCTGGTGGGCGAAAACGGGGCGGGCAAATCTACATTGATGAACATTCTTTTTGGAATGCCCGTTATCCATAATACTGGCGGCTTCGAAGGGAAAGTTTTCATCAACGGAAAAGCCGTGGACATTACCTCCCCGGAAGAGGCTATGGCCCATGGAATAGGAATGGTCCATCAGGAATTCATGCTCTTGCCCGGATTTACTGTCACTGAAAACATCAAGCTCAACAGGGAAATAACGAGACCAAACTTTGCGAGCCGGTTCTTTGGTGAAAAGCTCGAGACCCTGGATTTCTACAGGATGCGTGAAGATGCGAAAAAGGCTTTAAGGCGCATGGAGCTTGATCTCGACGAAATGCTCCCTGTGGCGGGACTTCCTGTCGGGTTTATGCAGTTTGTGGAAATCGCCAGGGAACTCGACAAGGAAACTCTCAATCTTCTTGTACTGGATGAGCCAACGGCAGTGTTGACAGAAAGCGATGCCGAAACCCTCATGCAGGTCATGAAACGGCTGTCCTCACAGGGTATCTCCATTCTTTTCATAACTCATCGCCTTAACGAGGTGTTGCAAGTTGCGGACAACATAACCGTTCTCCGGGACGGCGAGGTAGTGGCCGAACTTGAATCGAGGAAAGCAACAGTGGATCAACTGGCGGAGCTCATGGTAGGTCGGAAGATAGAGGTTACATCCAGGTCCGAAAGGCATTCGACTGAAAATGTGAAGCCTGTACTGTCCATAAGGGATCTTCACGTGGACATGCCCGGCGAAAGCGTTCATGGGGTTTCGCTGGACGTGATGAAAGGTGAAATTCTGGGAATCGGCGGTCTTGCCGGACATGGGAAGATAGGCATTGCCAACGGTATTATGGGACTTTTTCCATCTCGGGGTTCTGTGCACGTGGACGGCAAGGAAGTAAGACTAAATTCGCCCATTTCGGCCCTGAACAGCGGGATGGCTTTCGTTTCCGAAGACAGAAGGGGAACGGGGCTCCTTCTCGAGGAATCGATCGAGTTGAATATTGTCGTACAAGCAATGCAGAGCCAGGACAAATTTCTGAAGAAAATGCTGTTGCGCATTGCCGATATGAAGGCGATTCGTGAACACGCACAGAAGATGATAAAGGAACTCGACATTCGCTGCACGGGACCGGACCAGCTTACTCGCCGCCTGAGCGGGGGGAACCAGCAGAAAGTATGTATTGCCAAGGCACTTACGTTGGAGCCGTCAATACTGTTTGTTTCAGAACCGACCCGTGGCATAGACGTGGGTGCCAAGAAAATCGTCCTTGACCTTTTGGTGCGGCTTAACCAGGAATTGGGAGTCACCATCGTAATGACCTCTTCGGAATTGGCCGAGCTAAGGTCGATCTGCGACAGGATAGCCATAATTTACAAAGGCCGGCTCGAGGGTATTCTCCCGATTGACGCAAGCGACAGGGATTTTGGTCTTCTCATGGCGGGCGAGCTGAGCTACCACAGGAAGGAGGCTTCGTGATGAACCGGGAAAACTCCCACAAACCGGAATGGAGCGAAAGGATCAGGGAATGGGCCCGCGATTTTGGAGTCGCAAGGTCCATTATTCTCCTTTTCCTTGTGATTCTTCTCGTGGCGGCTTTGATCACGGGGCTTCCCATGTCTCAGCTTTTTTCAAGTATCCTTGGCCGTTTCGGGATGAACGCTATCCTGGTTTTGGCCATGATACCAACGATACAGTCGGGGACCGGCCCCAATTTCGGCCTTCCATTAGGCATCGCCTGCGGCCTTGTAGCAGCGGTTCTCAGTATCGAACTCGACATGAGGGGTTTCCAGGCCCTGTTTTTCGCCGTTGGGCTGGGTGCGCTTTTGGGTGCCGTGACGGGTTATCTTTACGGGTTGCTGCTGAACAAGGTCAAAGGTCAGGAGATGACCGTGGGAACCTATTTTGGTTTTTCCATCGTGTCGCTGATGTGCATCTTCTGGTTTATGGCGCCCTTTAAAAGCCCGGAGATGATCTGGCCGTACGGCGGTAA
>JAHDOX010000076.1 GCA_018434645.1 Synergistales bacterium
GTTTTCAGCTACGAAATCCCTGCCATTTGGAGTAAAGACCAAAGCATCTTCCGCCGTCTCAACCAGCCCCATTTCCTGAAGAAGACGAAGGGTGGATGCGACGACAGGTACAGGTTCTTCGGAATGTTCCACCACGTGCCAGAAAACAGATGTTTTCAGGAGAGCGGCTACGACTCTTTCCACGTCTCGCCCGCAAAGCGGAATATCCGTTTCCCTTGAAATCTTTTCTGCAAGGTCTTCCAGCTTCATTACTTTTCCTTTACTCCTTTTCGACCCGAATTTCTCCGGCGCTACCAGAGTGTGCATTATAACATACCCGCCCATGCAGGATTCCCGCACGACAATTTGTCATCGCGACTTCCGCGACGCCATTGACAGAGAAGGAGCCTTCGGCATTCACCCTGACATAATGTGGAGTATAGCCCGAAACAAAACCCGACTCACATTTTTCCACGAGGATCGGCAGAGTCTTTCCCACGAACGGCGAAGCATAACGATGTTGGCTCGCAGCCGCAAAATCGAGTATTTCTTTCATTCGCTCTTTTACTTTTCCAGGGTCGGGCCTTTCGGGGAATTCCGCCGCCGGTGTACCCTGCCTCGGCGAAAAGGGGAACGCGTGAATTCTGCCCACTCCGGCCGATTCAAGCACATCCATGGTCCGCAAAAAAGCGTTTTTATCCTCTCCGGGGAAGCCGACGATGACATCGGTGCTTATATGAAGGTCCTCTCCTAGGATTTTTCTGGCTTTTTTAGACAGGATAATAAAATCCTGCCCCCTGTAACCTCTTCCCATTCTCCTCAGTATTTCATCGTCACCGCTTTGGAGTGGAATATGAAGGTGCGGGCAAAATTTATCCGATTCCGCAAGTCCTTCGAGCAATTTTTCATCAATGCCAAAGGGTTCTATAGACCCGAAACGTATTCTTTCTATTCCGTCCAGTTCCTCAACCGCTTTCACGAGCTTTACAAGTGAAAAGCCGTTATCTTTTCCGTAAAGACCAAGATGAATCCCGGTCAGAATGACTTCGCGCAGGCCGCGGGAGGCCAAATTCCTTATTTCGGAAAATACTTCCCCCGGGTTACGGCTCTTCGAGGCGCCACGAACGGAAGGAATAATACAATAGGTGCAATGATGGTCGCACCCATCCTGCACCTTCACAAAAGCCCTCACATGGAACTTCGGGGACTCCAGCAAAAGACCGTCCCAGGACAGGTTGGCAGAAACATCTACTCTGTCGGTAAGCAAAACAGGGGAAACGTGCTCTTCGAGCAATTTCTCAACAACGGCTGCGACTCGGTGTTTCCTTCGGTTTCCCACAAGGGCGTTTATTCCCATATCCCTTGCTTTTTTTTCATCCAGCAGTTGCGCCCAACAGCCACAGACCACGACCGGAGCCGCTGGTTCCTCACGCTTTAACCTGCGAACCAGCTGCCTGCACTTTCTTTCCGCCTCGGCCGTCACGACGCAGCTGACAACTATGGCGCCATCAAAAGCACCACCTTCACAGGTAACTGCGCCTTTTTGGGACAATGCCGACGAAATTGCTTCCGCTTCGTAAAGATTTGAACGACAACCAAGAACGTGTACGCGGATCCTTTTTCCCGCCAGAACCGACTCAGCTTTTGACTTCATTGAATTTCTCCAGTTTCATAGAAAGACACCCAAGCCCCACGGCAGCCGCCGTAGGGCTTGTCATTATCCTCGACCCGAGGCTTACTGCCCTGAAGCCTGCGGACAGAAGTCTTTCCTTTTCTTTTGACGTCCAGTCCCCTTCGGGGCCAATAGCAAGCACCGCCCCTCCAGCTGGGTTGCAGTCAACGATGTATTCCCTTCCTTCTTCAAGCATTGCCGCGTAACGACTCGCGGGCAACGAAAGGGACGGGGTGGAATCAATGCGCATAGGTTCGTACAAAAGGGGGCATTCGGCGACACCCGACTGCTTCGTGGATTCCTCTATGATTTTCGTCCATCTCTTTTGTTTTGCCTGCCATTTCTCTGGATCGATGCGTACTACGCTTCGCTCACAAATGAGGGGGACTATCTTTTCCGCTCCGCTTTCGGTAGCCATGCGCAGTGTGCGTTCAAAGGCGTCCGCCTTTAGAAGAGCCACGAGAAGCCAAAGGTCACTTTTCACGACAAGTTTCCCTTCCCCCGTCACAACACCGATCAGATTTCCATCTTCTATCTCGAGCCGGAGGAGAAAGATTCTGCCGTCCCAAAGCCCCTCTATGATGTCTCCTGCACTGCGCCTTCTCACATTAAGAATGTGGTGCGCCTGCTTGCCATCGAAGACCCAAACGTCAGATGTCTTTTTTCTGGCTCTTTCCAGGCGAACTCGAGGCCGCGACACCCCACCAGTCCCCCTTTGCCGCTTCGTCGACAGGAACCAGACCGTTTTCGGAAAGAACCGCCAAAAATTCGGCCTTCTCTTTAAGTGTCAAGCCGGAAAACAGGGCGATTCCTTTATGGCCCAGGACTTCGGGCACCTTTGGGATAAGTCTGACCAGCGGGTCGAAAACTATATTGGCAATCAAAAAATCTACCGTACCAAAGAATCCTTCCAGTAGGTCTCCTTCTTCAAGAATCACCGCTGCTTCGTCTATTTCATTCAATTCAAGATTGGCCCTGGCCTCTCCCAAAACTGCAGGGTCAAGATCCCTTGCAAAGACCTTTTTTGCTCCCGTTTTAATTGCCGCAATGGAGAGGATGCCCGATCCGGTACCTATATCGATGCCGATCCCACCTTTTGTAACCTGTCTTTCGATCAGTTCAAGGGCTATCTGGGTGCTTTCGTGATATCCTGTGCCGAAGGCAGAACCAGGATAAATCAAAAGGGCTGTCCTGTCCCCTTTATAACCTTCTTTGTGCCATGGCGCCATCACAACAAACTTTTCCCCTACTTCCAGCGGTGGAAAAGCATCCTTCCACGTCTTGTGCCAGTTTTTGTTTTCGATCTTTCCCATATCGACGATATTCACCGAGGGCCAGGGCTCCGTGGTCTCCTGTACTCGACCCAACCAGTATTCCAGGCTTTTAGTCGAACGGTAGTAGGACTTCAACACCGACTTTCCGGAGGTTTCTATGAACTCCGAACCTATGCTGCCCGAAAGATCCGCCAGCGAAAGCAAAGCTTCCTCGTTTCCGTCATCCATCTCGATAGTTATGTACCACCAGTAGCCCTCTTCAGGTTTCATCAGCAGGCCTCCCCGCTTTGACCGTAGAACGAAACAGGGAGGATATCCTCCCTGTTTCCCCTAGCATTATGGCTATAGTACCAGAATACCCGGCGATCAGGCTAATCCAGCCATTGGCGGAGTTTTTCCATAAATCCGCCGCCGGACTTGACGGAAACATCCATCTCCTCGGCCAGCGCCTCTAGAAGTGCGCGCTCTTTCTCAGAAAGTTTCTTCGGCACGTCAACAACAACGTGTATGTACAGGTTGCCGCTTCCGCCCCGGCCCAAACGCGGCATGCCTTTTCCTTTGAGTTTTATCACATGACCGTTCTGGGTGCCTTGGGGAATCTCAAGTTTCTCGGAACCCTCCATGGTTTCGACCTCTATTTCACTGCCCAAAGCAGCCTGGGGAAAACTTATATGTTTCCTCAGGTGCAGGTCGTCTCCATGCCTTTCGAATCTCTGGTCTTCTTCGACTTTTATCAGCAAGTAAAGGTCTCCGGGAGGACCGCCTGAGGCACCTGGTCCCCCCTCACCGGCAACTCTCAGCCTTACGCCCGTGTCAACTCCGCGGGGGATCTTGACCTCTACCTCCCGGTGTTTGCGTACCCTTCCCGAACCGCCGCAATCCTTGCACGGTGAATCAATTCTTTTGCCTGTGCCTTTGCATTCAGTGCAGGTAGTGACATTTACAAAGGTACCAAAGGGTGTCCGCTGCTGATGCTGACGCTGTCCCGTCCCTCCACAGGCTGGACATGTTCTGACCCCGGTGCCCGGTTCCGCGCCCGATCCGTCGCATCTATTGCACTTTTCCCAGCGGGGCAAAGTCACATTGCGCGTCGATCCGAAGTAGGCCTCCTCAAGAGAGACGGACAACGTCATTTCAAGGTCTTCGCCTCTTGAAGGGCCCTGTTGGCGCGTTCCCCCGAATCCACCGAACATAGAGTCGAAGATATCCCCGAAGATGTCACCAAAGGGGTCGAATCCACCTCCGAAGGGGCCTTGCCCCGCGTTGTCGCCTATGGTCCCGAACTGGTCGTACTGTCTACGTTTTTGCGGATCACCCAGAACCTCGTAGGCCTCGTTTATGGCCTTGAAGCGCTGCTCGGCCTCCTTGTCGCCGGGGTTTGCGTCAGGATGGTATTTGCGGACAAGCTTCCTGTAGGCTCGCTTTATATCTTCCTGGCCTGCGTCCCTCGGGACACCGAGGACCTTGTACAGGTCCTTTTCATTGCCGGGCCCGTTCACTAAGCATCACTCCCGGTCATGCCTGTCCGGATGCATCATCAAATTCTGCGTCTACCGTTTCCCCTGAGCCTTCCTGCCCACCGCCGGAGTCCTGACCACCAGTTTCCTGCGTTTCCTTGTACACCCTGGCGGAAAGCTCGTGCAGGTCCCTGGTCAACGCCTCCGATGCTTTTTTGATAGCTTCTACATCGTCTCCCGCGGAGGCCTTTTTAAGATCATCGATCTTTTGTTCGATCCGTGACTTCTCCTGCCCATCCACCTTTTCACCCAGGTCGCCAAGTAGTTTCTCGGTGCCATAGACCAGGGAATCCGCCTCGTTTCTGGCTTCTACCAGCTGTTTTTTCCTTTTGTCCGCCTCTTCGTTTTCTTCAGCCTCGCGTCTCATCCGTTCGATCTCATCCTCTTCGAGCCGCGAAGACTGGATCGTGATGTGTTGCTTTCGGTTGGTCCCCTTGTCTACTGCGGTAACGTTCAAAATGCCGTTCACGTCTATGTCAAAGGCCACCTCGATTTGCGGTATTCCCCTGGGTGCGGGGGGAATTCCGTCGAGGATAAACCTGCCCAGTGAAACGTTGTCGGCCGCCATCGGACGTTCACCCTGCAGGACGTGAATCTCGACCTGCGACTGATTGTCCGAAGCCGTAGAGAAAATCTGGCTTCTGGAAACTGGTATTGCCGTGTTTCTGTCTATTATTTTCGTGAAAACACCACCGAGCGTTTCTATACCCAAGGACAAGGGTGTTACGTCGACGAGGATTATATCCTTGTGGTCCCCCGAAAGGATAGCCCCCTGGATGGCAGCACCGACGGCTACACACTCGTCGGGGTTTATGCCCTTTGTCGGTTCCTTGCCTAGAAGCTCCACGATCTTTTTCTGCACCATGGGCATTCTGGTCGCACCGCCGACCAAAAGGACCTTGCCGATTTCTTCTTTTGTCAGGCCCGAGTCCTCTATCGCCCTTTTAGTCGGACCGACGACCCTTTCCAAAAGATCTCTGGTCATATCCTCGAAACGCGCCCTTGTCAGGGTTATTTCGAGATGTTTCGGACCGTTGGCATCGGCGCTTATAAACGGCAGCGAGATGGACGTTTCCGACATGGAAGAAAGCTCGACCTTCGCCTTCTCTGCGGCCTCCCTGAGACGCTGGAGAGCCATCTTGTCTTTCGAAAGGTCCACACCTTCTTTCCTTTTGAATTCCTGGACCATCCAGTCGATGATTCTCTGATCCCAGTCGTCGCCGCCAAGGTGGTTATCACCCGAGGTGGCAAGGACTTCGATAACTCCGTCTTCTACTCCCACGTCCAGAATCGATACGTCGAACGTTCCCCCTCCAAGGTCGAAGACCAGGATCTTGTGATCGCCTGCCTTGTCCACACCGTAAGCCAGAGATGCCGCTGTTGGCTCGTTAATGATCCTGAGGACCTCAAGCCCGGCGATCTTTCCGGCGTCCTTTGTGGCCTGGCGCTGGGCGTCGGTGAAATAGGCCGGCACGGTAATGACCGCCTGGGTCACCTTTTCTCCGAGATAATCCTCGGCATCGCGTTTCATCTTCTGCAGTATCATCGCCGAGATTTGTTGCGGCGTGTACTTCGTCCCGTCAATCTCCACGGTGAAATCGCTTCCCATATGGCGTTTTATCGAACTGATCGTACGCTCGGGGTTAATGATGGCCTGCCTCTTCGCAAGCTGTCCCACCAGTCTTTCCTTATCTTTCGTAAAAGCCACGACCGAAGGAGTGGTCCGGCTGCCTTCCGGGTTGGTTATGACGGTAATGTTGTCTCCTTCCTTTACGGCAACGCAGCTGTTCGTTGTCCCGAGGTCAATTCCTATTACTTTTCCCATATCTCGATCACCTCTTGATGTCTTTTGTACGACAAATTTCAGCCGTCAATTATCCGTTATTCACGCCGTTTTCTGATGTTTGTTCCGACCGCTTTGCGACCTTTACCTTTGAAGCTCTCAGCACCTTGCCGTCGATGAGAAAACCGCGTTGAAATTCCTCGAGCACCGTCCCGTCAGGAGCTTCGGAAGTTTCCTCGACTGCTACAGCCTCGTGCAGCAAAGGATCGAATATCTTGCCTTCCGCCTCTATTGTTTGTACGCCAAACTGCTCCAGCACACCGTAAAATTGTGACCTGACCATTTCGACGCCTTTTTTCAAGGCAGTTGCGTCGACGGAGTCTTGTGATTCCAGTGCTCTGTCGAAATTATCCAAAACAGGAAGCAACGATTCTGCCATACTCGCGGCCATACGACGCCTGGTCTGCTCTGCCTCGCGTTCAATGCGATTTTTATAATTGTAAAAATCCGCGGCAGTGCGGGCCCCAGCTTCACGAAGCAACTTGTTTTCTTCCTTTAGCTGTTCAACAATTTGTTCCATTTCTTCCAGTTTCTTCTTCAGGTCGTTCAACTCGTCTAAAACATCTTCGGCTTTTGCCTTTCCATCTTTTTCAGGGCAAGGTTCCTCCACCTTCGCATCCTTGCCCTGGCCTTCCGGAAAGGGTTTTTCTCGGATTTTTATTTCTTTTTCGTGTTTTTTACCTTCTTCCCTGCTTTTTGGTGCCATTTAATGGACCTCCCTTGTCCTATGTTTCTTCGTCCCGCGAAAGCCCCCCCAAGATACTCTGTATAACGAAAATGGCGTGTTCGTAATCCATCCTCACGGGCCCTATCAGCCCAAGGATTGTTTTTCGCCCCTTTTCCACCGAAGAGGCCATGAGGACTGAACAGTCCCGCATTTGCGTTACGGGATTTTCGTCCCCTATAATTACGGACAGTCCGTTATCAGGTGAAAACTGCTTTACAAGTTGTGCTATGGATGAATCCTCCTCCAGAAGAGCCATTATCGTCTGTAAACGGCTCAAATCGCTGAACTCCGGAAGTCCAAGCACGTTGTATCTTCCGCCGGTAAAATACTGGTACGAATTTTCTACAAGCATACCGTTCATCTCATCAAGAGCCTTCCGGCAACTGTCAGCATAAGCCTCCAGTTCCTCCATGACATACTTTTGGAGAACGTCGCGGACCTCGTTCCAGGATTTGTCCTGAGCGACCATGTTGACCCGCCTGGAAAGCTCGTCGAGGGCCTCCTGTGTCATATCAAAGGGGAGCGAGACCATTTTGTGATGGATAAGTCCCCCCTTTAGAACCACGATAATCAAAACCGACCGCTCGGCTACCCTTATGAATTCCACTTTCTGCAAAACCGCTTCCTGGGCCGGCCCAAGTGCGGCCAAGGAAACACAATGGGTGAGATTTCCCAAAAGTTTTGTAGTGTACCTCAAAGCCGCCTGGACGTCGTCGCGCCTTTTCCGCAGCTCATCAAGCCATTCCGGACGCGTTGCAGGCCGACTGCCCTGGCGCTGCAGTATGGCGTCCACGTATATCCGGAACGCCTTCGGAGTCGGGATACGTCCTGCAGAGGTATGAGGTTGGTAGAGGTACTCCAACTCTTCGAGATCGGCCATTTCGTTCCTGATAGTAGCGGCGCTACAGCCTTTCAGGTAGCGCTTCGCGATCGTTCTGGACCCTATGGGGACACCGGAACGTATGTATTCGTAAACCACGGCCAAAACGATTTCAAGTTGTCGTTCGGTTAGCACTTTTCAACATCCTCTCTAATATTGTTAGCACTCTAACCAAAAGAGTGCTAACGCAGAAGGATACCGAAAAGAGGGTACCAATGGAGGCTTTTATTGTCAACACTGGTCAGAGCTTTTCTGTTTCTTTTATGATTAAGGTATGATAGCTGCTATACCCTCACTCGATGGGAGTGGTGTCCGTGAAAACTGCCAAAAGCAGAACAACGGCTATTCTCGTAAGACACGGAGAATGCGAGGGCAACAGGGAAGGTCTTTTTCGAGGGCGGAAGGATTTCCCCTTGAACGAAAACGGCCTTGCCCAGGCAAAGGCCCTCGCAGGGGAACTTGCCGCTTTCCATACCGCACAAGCTATATACTCGGGACCGCTCTCGCGGGCAAAGGAAACGGGAAGGATTATAGCCGAAGCTATGAGTATACCTCTTGAAATCCGTAATGGAATCGACAACATGTCCCTCGGTCCCTGGGAAGGAAGGCCAAAAATCGAAATCCGGGAAGAATACCCTGAAGAATGGAGTCTCTGGCTTTCCAATCCGGAGCGACTCAGACTGGAAGGGGCCGAAACTCTGGAGGATGTGCGTCGTAGGGCCTTCGCTGAATTAAACCAGTTGGTCAAATCCCACAAGGAACAGTCTTTTATACTGGTCACCCACCGCGCGGTCCTGAAACCTCTTCTCGCGTCCGCTCTTGATATCGCTCATCCCTACTTCTGGAGAATACACGTCGACACCGCCTCATACTCCATCCTGACCCACGAGGAAAACCGCGGATATTGCCTGATAACCCTGAACCAGACAAAGCATTTGCCCAACCTTGTCAGTGAGTGGGTATGATCAACAGGTCGTGGGTGCTCTTTTCTTGACCTCGTCTTTTGTGTGGAATATTATGGCTTCCGCTGATGCTCGAATTTTTCGTAGGGAGATGTGCCTGCCATGATTCCCTATCTTTGCCCTATTAACTCTGTCAAAAACCTTGAATCAATCCTGAAACGCCTTGGGGCGGACATCCGGAGTCTGCCCTATTTTGAAGCAAAACGAAATGTTTTGTCCTTTTACATCACCTCAGTCGACTTCAGGGCGGCAAACGCGCTCAAGCAGGAAATGCTCTCACGGGGCGGCGACGCCATAGTGCACAAAGATGCTATACAGGGAACCATCAAAACCTGCGATGTACTGCTTTTGGGAACACCAGGACAGTACGACAGCCTTATAAAAAAGCTTGAGGCCATGCCTTACTGGGGGCTCGAAACAATACGCAGCGGTCTCGCTACCGCCTTTGCCAACGTATACGTTTCGGCCTGGTTGATTCCCCTGACAGAGGGAAGGATCCTGCGCCTGGGTCCACGCCCGCTCGTGATGGGTATAATCAACCTGACACCCGATTCTTTTTTCTCCCCCAGCAGGATTTCAAACATCGACGAGTGCCTGAAAAGGGCCTTCCAGATGCAAAAAGAAGGCATGGACATGCTGGATCTTGGTGCGGAATCTACGCGCCCGGGGTCTGAACCTGTTCCCGAAGAAACAGAAAAGGGAAGAATCCTGCCTGTTTTGCGGGCTCTTCGAAAAAACGGCTTTGACTTGCCCATATCGGTTGACACGAACAAGGCCTCCGTGGCAAAAGCAGCTATCGAAAACGGGGCGGACATAATAAACGATATTTCCGCGGCGCGACTGGATCCATCGATGTTTGACGTCATTTCCGAACTCGACGTTCCCTACATCTGCATGCATATGAAAGGAACCCCCAAAACCATGCAGGAAAACCCCCATTACGACGATGTCATCGGGGAAATCGTTTCCTTTTTCGAGGAAAGACTGGAAGAAGCCTCCTCTCGGGGCATAAACACCTCTAAAATAATTCTCGACCCAGGACTCGGGTTCGGTAAAACCACAAACCACAACCTTGCCATACTCAAAAACCTTCAGGCATTCAAAGTACTTGGCAGACCACTTTTGATAGGCCATTCCAACAAAAGCATCATCGGCAAAGTTCTGGGCGGACTGGAAACGGACGACAGGATTGAAGGAACACTGGCCATAACTGCCTTGTGCGCCACTGAAGGCGTCTCTATAGTTCGCGTACACGATGTCCAAAAGAATACCCGTGTCATCAAAATGATCCAGGCTATAAAGGAGGTTTCCAGGTGACACAGACAGCAATCGCTTTGGGAAGCAACATCGGGGACCGTCTGGGTACCATGCGGCAAGCCGTCATGCTTCTTGAAGAAAGGTCTCTCCGTATCAGCGCTTCCAGCGATGTCTTCGAAACCCCACCTTGGGGTATGGAAAATCAACCCAGGTTTTTAAACGCTTGTGTACTGGCCGAAACCGACATTTTGCCCCGGGCGTTGCTGGAATTACTTTTGAATATCGAAAGCGATCTGGGCCGCATCCGCCGTTACAAGTGGGGTCCTCGTGAAATAGACCTGGACCTTCTTTTTTACGACGACCAGGTTTTTAATGAAAGTGGCCTCGTTCTTCCTCACCCCCAGATGCACCGACGCGCCTTTGTGCTGGTTCCCCTGGTACAGATAGCTCCTGACTGGAGCCATCCTGTCCTGGGGAAATCCATAAGAGAACTGGCCGGCTCCCTGGATGCCAGTTCGATCATACGAATCACCCGTCTGTGAGACAAAAAATGAAGCGACCAGGAGGAAAAACGTTGAACAAAAGCGGGGTTTCGGCTTTTTTTATGGTGGCAGCTTCCCTTTTCCTATTGTTGTCAAGCCCTCTAACTGCACGTGCGGCCGTGCAGATCATGTCCGTTCCTGGTCACCCTGTCTACCTTGTACTCGACATAAAAGACGGAATGATTGACACCGCTTTTTTGAGAAGCCCTGCGGGCTTACAGAAACTTCTTCCACTTGAGGGGCTCACGCCGGCAGGCGAAAGGGTCTACCGGTTACATGCCGACGAAGACTTTGCCAGAGACCTGATATGGGTATTGTCTTTCACGAAACCTTCCGGAAGATCAAAAGGCATTCAGCTTTGGATCGGAGCGCTGGAAGGGGAAAAGAAGGCATGGGTCGATATTTGCCCCCTGGAGAGGACCTATTGGGATGCTATTCCTTTCAAGTTAAACTTGCCTGAAGGTGTGGCCCTTCATATGTCCCCAAGTTTGCCTCAATATGAAGACCTGCCTAGGCTTTCGGGAAACAGTGTCCTGACTTTTGTATACACGATTTCACTAACCTCGGATGGCTTCCGTTTTGTTCCCGCCCCTGAGGTCTATAAGCAACTTAAAAGGATCACTGAAATTGTCTGGGGTGGAGAAACCCTGCCTTACAAGAAAAAGGGCTATGAACACCTTATGGATGACTTCGCCCGACTTTCGCTGGGTTCAAATCCATCCGCGGCGGTAATACGGAACTTCGCATGGAATCGTATACTATACCTGCAGTGGAAATAGCTCTCATGTAACCTCAAAGGGGAGGCCCCACCCGAAAAGGAAGCGGGGCCTCGCGAAATTTCTTTATTCATTCAAGATCCTTTAAAAATTGAGCAACCAGCGCCGGCTTCCTTTCCCGCCTGTAAAGTGGGGTCTTGTCTTCCGCATAACAGGCAAGGTTTTCCTCGAAGGTTTTTTTCCCCTCTTCCCTGTAAAGTATACCCA